>CAJOLX010000035.1 GCA_905235625.1 uncultured Clostridia bacterium | reverse complement strand
AACCCAGCCCGGTACGGGGGCCGCGGGAGCCTGAGCGGGAACAAACTGCTGAGCCTGCTGAGCCTGTTGCTGCTGGCCCATTGCGTAAAGGTTGGATGCGTTGAGACCGCCCGCTGCGTTCATCGCCATGCCCATGCCCATAAATCCGGTCATTGCGCCGTTTTCGTTGGAAGCGGCGGCTCTCATAGCGTCTGCCGCGGCGCCGGTGATAGCGGCTCCGCCCATTGTGGGATCCTTGTAAATAGCGGTGCGCTGAGCCTGCTTGATGAGCTCCTGGTCTTCTTCGGGAAGAGTGACGGAGCCGATGGCTACGGAAACTATCTCAAGGCCGCGTATCTCGCCCCACTTCTGAGAAAGAACGTTGTTCATCGCTTCCTCAAGCTCGGTGGTGTGAGTTACTATCTGATTGGGGCGAATCATAAGGTCGCTCAGCTCGCCGAACGCCGGCTGCAGAGCGCTGATGAATTCGGTTTTAAGCTGGGTGTCGATTTCTTCCCTTCTGTATTCGCTCGTAACGTTTGCGCAAACGTTTGTGTAGAAGAGCAGGGGGTCGGCTATTCTGTAGGAATAAACGCCGCTGCATCTTACGCTCACGTCGATGTCGAGGTTAATGTTTCTGTCAACCACTCTGAAGGGAACGGGGTTTGCCGTGCCGAATTTATTATCGAGAAGCTCTTTGGTGTTGAAATAATAAACTCTCTGGTCTTTGCCCGTGTCGCCGCCGTAAGTGAATCTCTTGCCTACGGTTTTGAAGGTGTCTTTGATTGACTGCTTGAGATTGCCGGTGAAAATGGAAGGCTCGGTGGAGGTGTCATAGGTGAATTCGCCTGGCTCGGCGCAAAATTCGACCACTTTGCCCTGCTCAACGATTATCATACACTGACCGTCCGCCACTGCGATGCCGGAACCGTTAGAAATAATGTTGTCGTTGCCCTTGGTGTTGGAGGAACGGGACGAGGTGCGCTTAACGCCCTTAGTCATAAGGACGTCCTTGTCCAGTGACTCACAGTAGAAAAATTCTTTCCACTGATCGGCAAGGGTTCCGCCCAATGCGCCGGCAGCTGCTCTTATAAGGCCCATATAAAGGAGCCTCCTTTCAAAATAATAATACGGGAATATTATATCACGGCAAAAAAAATCGTGTCAATACGCAAGTGGAAAACAGTTCATTGACTAAATGCACAATTTTACGGCGTTTTATGTTGCTAAATAAACAAAAAGCTTTCGCTCATATTGAAAAGCTGAAAGTGTTGTGTTAAAATATCCCATATTTATGCGGAGGGGGAAATCTCCTATGACTTCTAATGCCGAAGAATTGGATGTCGTTCAGGAAAATCAGCCCGCGTCAGGTCAGGAGCTGACCGCGGCGCAAAAAGACAGGCGTTACGTCGGCACAAAAGAGACCGTCGCCTACATTCTTTACGACATTGCCCAATCCTTCAATATCAACAAGTACAGCGACGTTTTCATCACCGACATAGTCAAGATAGGCCTTAAATTCCAGGGCCTTGTCAGCTTTATAGTCGGCTTGTGGGATATGATAAACGACGTTTTGCTTGCCGCCGTAGTTGATAAAACGAGAACAAGGTGGGGCAAATTCAAGCCCTGGCTCATAATTTACGCTATCCCCGGCCTCGTGCTTTACACCCTTTACTGGTCAATGCCTCTCACCATAGGCGGCATGGGCAAATACGACATGGGCAAGCTGGCGTTTTTCCTTATTTTCAGCCTTGTTCAAAACCTTGCCGAGTCGCTTAAATCAATAGCAAGAACCGGCATGCTCGCGACCATCACTCCCAACATTATTGACAGAACGAGGCTCATCACCGAGGCTAACCTTCTGTCAGGCTTCATTGAGAACGGCCCGAGCATCATCATGGGCATTCTTATCGACCTCGTTAACCACGGCAAGCTCAAAATCACCATGCCCACCCTTTACGTATCGGCAGGCGTTTTCTGCAGCATTGTAAGCGGCGCTTTCGCCATCATCTTTGCTTTCGTGGCAAAAGAAAGGGTCAATCAGACCGTTGAAAAGCCCAGCATAAAAGACAGCTTCAAATCCATAGCCACCAACAAGCCTCTGCTGCTCATAACTCTTTCCGAATTCCTCGGCGCGTTCAGCATAGGCTCCGGCGTAAACTATTATTACATCAACGTTCTCGGCCTTGCCACAATGTCAACGATAGTGGGCATTCCGGGCGCGATAGTTTCCCCGATATCCTACTCTTACGTTCCCTGGGCGAGGAAAAAATTCTCCACGAAGACGTTGTGGATATTCGGCTCTCACATCAGCGACTTCCTGATGGTAGGCGTGTTCTTGGTGGGCTCCATCAACAAGAACTACAAGAAGCTCAGCGCCATGATACCCGCCTTCATGATAAGAGAAACGATCTGGATGTTCTTCTGGGGCATCAGAAGCGTTATCCCCGAAGAGATGAGAAACGAATCCATAGACTACGGCGAGTGGAAAAACGGCTACAGAAACGAAGGCCTTACGGGCGTTGCGAAAGAGCTGCCCAGAAAGCTGATAAACACCTTCGGCAACACCATTAAAGCCGCCATACTCAACAAGGCGGGCTACGTTGAAGGCGCAGGCTTCGGCGGACAGTCCGAATCGACCGAATATTCGCTCTTCTGGATGTGCACCATTCTGCCCGTTATCACGAGCATCGCTTCAATCATTCCCAAGCTCTTCTATGACCTTAACGGCGAAAAGAGAGAGAGAATGTACGCCGAGCTGTTTGAAAGAAGAGAAGCTATGGCAAAAGAAGCGAGAGAGCTTAAAGATACGACTGCGGAACAAGAAGCATAATCAACGGGCTTTTTGTATCAGACCGTAAAAAGATTTAATAAGATTAACAGGGCGCGGGAATTTTATCTCGCGCCCCGTTGTTTTTCTTGATACGTTTTTTCAGATGTTTTCGACCGTGAAGTCGATCATAATTCCTTTGCGGTCGATTTCGAGCTTCGTATATTTAACGCCGGCGGCGTCAAACATTCTTTTGCTCGCCCTGTTGCCGGGGGTGCCGTCGTATTTGTCGGAAAGGTAAACGACCTCTTTAATTCCGCACTGAATAACGGCTTTCGCGCACTCGTTGCACGGGAAGAGGGCAACGTAAATCTTGCACCCTTCGAGATTTGCGCCTCTCGCGTTGAGAATTGCGTTAAGCTCCGCGTGGCAAACGTAGGGATATTTTGTGTCATACTCGTCGCCCGCTCTTTCCCACGGGAACTCGTCGTCGCTGCATCCCATGGGGAAACCGTTATATCCCATTGACATAATACGGTTTTTGTCGTTGACTATGCACGCGCCGACGCGGGTGTTCGGGTCCTTGCTGCGGTAAGATGAAAGCATAGCGATGCCCATAAAATATTCGTCCCAGGATATAAAATCCTTTCTTTTAGGCATTTCAAAGCCCTCCTTGAATTTAATCGAAGAACATTATAGCACATCGCAGCCGTTTTTTCAATACCGCGCACTTTGATTTGCGGCTGTTATTCCGCTTTTTCCACTTTTTCCTTGCTCTTTTTGGATATATACTTCGTGAGCTCTTTGGGTATGACAAGCGCTATGGCAAGGCAGCCGATAACGGTGATGATTGTTTCTGGCAGCATGTATCCGCCGTTATACGTAATTGAATAAATTACCGAGCCTTTCGTGATGCCGTGAATAACAGAATCGAGGTTTGTGAAGCCGCCGTTGCCCTGTGTGTATTCGCTCCACACGGTTATGCCGCTCAGGAAGTGGCACACAAATCTGAGCGCGCTCGAAATCAAGCCTCCGAGCACGAGCGTTGCTGTAAGAACAGACTTTTGGCCGCTTTTCGCATATATTCCGCGGAACATTCCGCCGAGGCCGAGCACGCCGAAAGCGAAGATGTAGTCAAACAGAGCCACCACTACGTAAGAAACGGCGCCCTTTACCCACGCGAAGTTTGCAAGGCCGGTTATCATCTCGAAAACGCCGAGAAGCAAAGCCGTGGGAACGCCCGCTTTAAGGCCTCTGCGATAAGAAAGCACTATGATCGGCACCTGACCGAAAAGCGTTATTCCGCCGCCCTGAAGCCATGCCGGCCAGGGAATAAATTCGCTGACGGCAAACAGCGCTATCGACAGGGCAAGTATTACGGCGCATTCAGCCATTTCATAAACAGTTGTTTTTTTACTCATTTTCGTTTCCTCCATTCGAGTTAATTTGTTGAAAGAGAAAAAAAGAGGCGCCCGCAAAAAATACGGGTGCCTGCAGCTTACTCTTTATTCCTACGCCCGCATTACCGGGATCAGGTCAATGGGTATGTTCTCAGCCCGAGCCGCCTTGCGGCTCCGAGCACCCCTTTTCTCTATTCGATTGTTTTAATGCCGTTTCAGGCGTTTTTCGCCTCTTCCGTGTCGCGGTAAAACTGAGTTTTGGGATTGGGATGAGCGTTGTTTTTCCAAAGCTCGTCGGCAACGGGTTTCCACTCGGCGGCGAACTTGTCGCACTTCGCGCACAAGGTTTCGGCGCTCTCTTTCTCGATAAGGTCGGTGGACTCCGCTCCCGTTTCGGCGATTATCTTTCTGAGACATTCGGGATTTTCAAGCATCGGGCAGGGCCTCAGATGATTGTCGTTAAACGGCTGATTGTGATAATAAGCCATAAACAGCGGGCTTTGGAGCGCCTCGAGAAGGGTCTTGTTTTTGATGTTGGAATCGGAATAATGTATAAACACGCAGGGCTCCATATCGCCCTCGGAATTAACGTGGAAATAGTTTCTGCCGCCCGCTATGCAGCCGCCCACATACTCGGCGTCATCCTGGAAGTCCATGAAAAACAGAGGCTTGCCGGTGTGGGAATTTCTGACCTTGCGCAGCCAGGTGTACATATGCGCCCTCTGGTCGGGCCTCGGGATGAGCGCAGTGTCGGCGGAATGACCGACGGGCATATAGTTGAAATAGAAAGCAAATCTTACGCCCCTGCTCACCATGTCGTCAAGGAACTCGTCGCTCGTTACGAAATCGACGTTTTGGCTCGTGTAGCAAACGGAAATGCCGAAAAACAGCCTGTGCTTTTTGAGCAGCTCCATGGCTTTTATCGCCTCTGCGTAGGAGCCCTCTCCCCTTCTGGCGTCTGTGCTTTCGGCGCTGCCCTCAATGCTGACTGCAAGGGTAAGGTTGCCCGCCTGCTTCATCTGCTCGCAAAATTCGTCGTCAACCAGAGTTGAGTTTGTGTAAGCGAGAAAAGCGCAGTTGGGGTTCTCTCTGCAAACGGTGAGAATATCGGCTTTTCTGACGAGCGGCTCGCCGCCCGTGAACATATAAACGTGAGTGCCCAGACGCGTGCCCTGGTCAACTATGCTTCTCATTTCGTCGAGGGTGAGGCTGGATTTATGGCCGTATTCGGCGCTCCAGCAGCCCTTGCACTTTTTGTTGCAGGCGCTCGTCGGGTCAAGCAAAATGATAAACGGAACGTTGCAGTGATACTTCTCTCTGTTGGCGCGCACCGCTTTAGTGCCCGTCACTCCGGCGCCGAGGCCCAGAGCGAGAAGCAGCTTTTTGAGATAGTCCCTGTCGCACTCGTCGATTATGCGCTCCGCATAGCCATACCAAACGCTTGTTTCGTCGTTTATCGCGTTGCGGAAAGAGTCAAAATTCTTTTTGGGGAAGGTGTTGCCGAGAAACTTTTCGCCGAGGTTAATCAGCTTAACGATGTTTTCGGAGGGGCTTTTCTTAACGTACTTATAAATCCGGTTGAAAGTGACGCTGCCCACGAGGCGCTGAAATTTTTCGGTAAAAGTTATCACGGTTTTCATCTCCTTTCAAAAGATATTCGCTTAAATCCGCGCACTGCCGTATTCTGTATTATACCATAAAAAAAACATAAATCAAGCTTGAAAAAATAAATTTTTTGTTGATAAAGCTTTCACGACGGAGTATAATTCGATGTGGAGAATTTCACTGTTCATTCGCAAAATTTTTGAATTTGGAGAGTTTGATTTTGAAAGAGAAATTAATGCGTTTCAAGCATTCGTTCGGCCTTGCGATAAGGCTGATAATTGCCGTGGCTATTCTGGTCGTCATAGCGGTGAATTTCAAGACTCTGCAGAGCCTTGACGTGCGCGCTCTCGTTGAAAGCGCCGCTTCCCTGCCGCTTCAGCTTGCCGTTGTGATAGGCATTTACGCCGTTAAGGGAATAGTGCTCGTTGTGCCCGCTTCTCTCGTTTACATTGCGGTCGGCGTGTCGCTGCCCACGGGATGGGCGGTCGCCGTAAACATAGCGGGCATTTTCGTTGAGCTGAGCGTGACCTACCTCATGGGCATAATCCTCGGCGGGCCTTACGTTACCAAAAAGTTAAGCGAATCAAAAAGCGGCAAAAGAATACTCAATACATACGAAAAGCACGACAAGTCCGGCATTTTCATCATGAGAATTATCGGCCTGCCGATAGATTTCTGCTCCCTTTTCCTCGGCGCAATGAGGTCGAGATTTTTCCCCTATCTTCTGACCTCCGCCGCCGGAATACTGCCGAGAGTAATTCTTTTCACGATACTCGGCGACAAGGTTTATGACCTTATTCCGATGCAATACGTCGTTATCGCAGGCACGGTTATCATAGCGATCGCTCTCATAGTCTGGATAGTAAAATACTTGGCGGGAAGCCTCAACAAAGAGGCTAATTACGGCAAACCCGTTTACACTCCCCTTTGCGAAGAAAAGAGAGGAGTTATAATCGACACCGACATCGGCCCCGACTGCGACGACGCCGGAGCGCTCGCCGTTCTTTTTGAATATCTCAAAAAATACGATATTCCCCTGCTCGGCATTTTCAACTGCACCACCAACGTTTACGGCAACGCCGCGATAAGGGCAATATGCGAATATTACGGGCTTGACGAGCCCGTGCTCGGCTGCAACAAGGGCGCTCCCATGCTGCCCGACGATTCAAAATACAGCAAGGCGATAACCAAAGCCTACTGCAAATACGAAAACAGCGCCTGCGCCGCCGAAAACGCTCAGGAGCTTTATACCCGCATTCTTTCCGACGCTGCGAAAAACTCCGTAACAATCATAACCATAGGCACGTTTACGAATATCGCCGCCGCGCTCAATTCCGACTCCGTTCTGTTTAACGAAAAGGTGCATTCCGTGATTTCGATGGCAGGCAAATACCCGAAGGGCAAGGAATTCAACATTGAGAAAGACCCCATTTCGGCGTCTGCGGTAATGGAAAAATACAGAAATCTTCACGTCTTTTCGGGCCATGAGGTAGGCAAAGACATAATGACCGGCTTTGCCGCCGAACGAGCCGGCAACCCCGTTTACGACTGCTACCGCCTTCACTGCGGCGGCGAGCTGCCCTATCTCAACCCGAGCTACGACCTTACCGCCGTGCAATACGCTTTTGAGGGCAATTCGAGCTTTTACTCTCTCTCAAAGCCCATGAGCGTAAGCGTTGACATAAACGGCGAATTCTCGACCGCAAAAGACAAGTTTTCAAATAAACGCTTCATAATCAAGGAAGCCGACGACGAGGAGATCGCGGATTATCTGAACGCTCTTCTCGACCCGCCCGCTCCCGCTCCTCGGATTGAGACGCCTGCCGCCCCTCAGGTTGAGGCGGCCGCCGCCCCTACGGAAGAGGCGCAGGCATGAGGCTGATAATATTTTCCGACTCTCACGGCACGGCTTACTACATGCGCGAGGCGCTGATGATGCACCCCGAGGCGGACAGAATCGTTTTTCTCGGCGACGGAGAAAGAGACCTTGACCTTCTCTCTTGCGAAATAGGCGACAGACCCGTCACCGCCGTAAAAGGCAACTGCGATTTTGCCTCTCAGCTGCCCGAAAACGAAATAATAACCGCTCTCGGCAAAACCGTGCTCTGCACTCACGGCTATCTTGAGGGCGTTAAGTATTCCGACTCAATGCTCGCCGAAAAAGCGCGCGGCATGAACGCCGATCTGGCGCTTTACGGCCACACGCATATGCAAACCTCCCGATATGAAGACGGGCTTTATATCTTAAACCCCGGCTCCGTCGCCGAAGGATATTACGCCATGGCGGATATTACCCCGCAGGGAATAATGACCATCCCCTGCCGGGTCGAAAGATAGGAGAATGAATATGACGGGAAAGCTTTACCGCCGCGCGAGAGCGGCAACTTACTGGTATAATTTCACCGAGGCGTTCGCTTACGCCGCTCTGCACAGAAAAACTCCCGATAATTGCGAATATAAAAGGCTGCGTTACGGCAGTGAAAAAAAGCAATACGTAAACGTTTGCTCGAGAAAAGACCTTGAGGGCGAGAAAAAGCCCGCCCTTATCTATATTCACGGCGGAGGCTGGGTGTCGGGAATAACCGAAATGAGAGACACCTACGTTGCGGAATGGGCAAAGAGAGGCTTTTTTACGGCGTCGATTTCTTACACATACGCTCCCGTAAAGGGTTTTCCCGCTCAGCTGCAGGAGATATTCGCCGCCATTGATTTTATTCTTGACAGAGCGGACGAATTCGGAATAGACAAAAGCAAAATCGCGCTCGCCGGCGAAAGTGCCGGAGGCTATTTCATCCTGGAGGCGGCCGCCGTTTCAAAGGACAGCTCGCTTCTTGACAAAATCGGCGTTTCTTTCCGCCGCAAAGACGATTTTGACGTAAAGGCTCTGGTCAGCCATTGCGGCTGCTTCGACCTCAAAAATCTTTTGGACAAAAGCAAACCGCAGTCAAAATTTTTCGATATAGACACCTTCGTCTGCGGCTTTCTCGGCATGGAGCCGGATGAAGCGAGAGCTTTTCTCGAAACGGAAGAAGGTTATTATTCCTATCCTCACGTAACTAAGGACTTTCCTGCGGCGTTCATTATCAGCGCGTGCAGGGACTATCTGCGCTTTGAGGCGCGCGACCTTGCCGAATCATACGAGAGCCTCGGCATAAAATACGGCGAATACGAGGGAACGGGCATAATCGGTCAGCACGCCTGGACGATAGCGACCGTTTTGCCCAAGGGCAAAGAATGCTTTGAAAAATCATTTTCCTTCGTGAGCGAAACGCTCGGCTTGACGGGCGAAAAATAATTCTTCAGCGCTGAATGAAAGCGCAAAACGGACCTCATCGGGTTTTCGCCCGACGGGGTCCGTTTGAATTTATGCGTTTTCAGCGCTTATTCGGCGCTCTGCCGGGTTTTACATCGATTCCGGCACGGTTATATTAAACATCGTTAAAATGTTGCTCAGCACCGTTTTTACGGCAAGGCAGAGGCTCAGACGAGCCTGCATGAGCGCTTCATCGTCGCAGTTTACCCTGCAGGAATTATAAAACTTGTGAAAAAGCGTGGCAAGGTCAACGGCGTATCTCGTTATTCTCGCGGGGTCATAGCTCTTCGCGGCGGCGATTATTTCGTCCGTGTAGCCTGCAAGGTGGCGTATGAGCTCTCTCTCTTCGGTCTCCTTTAAGAGCATGAGCTCGGCGGTCGTGCATTCTCTCGGCTCTTTGCCGCTCTCTTTGAGCTTCGCGAGTATCGAGCATATTCTCGCGTGAGCGTACTGGCAGTAATAAACGGGATTTTCGCTGTTTTGGCTCACGGCAAGCCCCATATCAAAATCCATCTGGGAGCCGGGCTCTCTGATGTTGAAGAGAAATCTTACCGCGTCTATCGGAATTTCATCAAGAAGGTCGGTCAGAGTGATGGCTTTGCCGCTTCTCTTGCTCATTCTGACGGCTTCGCCGTTTTGCATGAGATTTACGAGCTGCATGAGCACAACGTCGAGCCTGTCGCCGTCAAGGCCCACGGCGTCTATCGCGCCCTTCATTCTCGCTATGTGGCCGTGGTGGTCGGCTCCCCACACGTCAATCGCTCTGTCAAAGCCTCTTACGAGCAGCTTGTTGCGGTGATAGGCGATGTCGGCGGCAAAATAGGTGGGATTGCCGTTTTTGCGGATAAGCACCTCGTCCTTAAGCTCGAGCTTTTCAATTTCTTCGTCCGTCTTGCCCTCTCTTCTGAGCCTTTCGGCAAGCACGACGGAGTTTTTATACCAGAGCGCTCCGTCCTTTTCGTAAGTGAGGCCTTTATCCTTGAGAATGTCAATCGTTTCTTTAAGCTCGCCGTCGTTGTGCAGGGTGCTTTCATAAAACCATTTGTCATAGTTTATGCGGTATTTTTTCATGCTCTCCTGCATCTGAGCTATGTTTTTGGGCAAAGCAAAATCAACAAGCGCCTTTCTGCGCTCGCTCTCGTCGGCGTTTACGTATTTATCGCCGTAAACAGAGGCAAATTCTTTCGCCCTCTCAATTATATCGTCGCCGTGGTAACTGTCCTCCGGCAGCTCGGGAGCGTCGTCTTCGAGATAAAGCTGAAGGTATCTTATATCGAGCGACAAGCCGAATTTCTCTATCTGGTTGCCGGCGTCGTTAATGTAGAATTCTCTCGTTACTTCATAGCCCGCGTTTTCGAGCACGCTCGCGAGGCAGTCGCCCAGAGCGCCTCCCCTTGCGTTGCCCATGTGCATGGGGCCGGTAGGATTTGCCGAAACGAACTCAACGTTTATCTTTTTGCCGCCGCCGAAATTCGATTTGCCGTAGTCCCCGCCCTTTTCGAGCACGTCTTCGATTATCGAAGCGTAAAAAGCGTCGCTGAGATAAAAATTGATAAATCCGGGGCCCGCGGTTTCAACTCTCTCGATGAACATGCCGTCGAGAATCATTCTGTCGGTGAGCGCTTTCGCTATGGCGACCGGGGATTTATGCAGGTCTCTCGCCCACACCATGGCGGCGTTTGCGGAATAATCTCCGTTAGCCCTGTTCGCGGGCACCTCCACGGTGAAATCGCTGAGCGGGCACGCCGCAAATTCGCCGTCGGCAACAGCCCTGCCCGCGGCGTCCATAATCGTTTGGCGTATTTCCGAAATCGTTTGTTTAACTAATACTGACATTGTCGCTTTCCCTTACTTCAACTGAAATTTTAAGCTCGTTTTCCGATACGAAGTCGCCCGAATTATCAAGCGTGTAGGCTATGTTAATGCAGCCTCCGTCTTCGGTCATATCGATGAACATGGCGTTTGTGTAAACGCCGATATAAATCTCGCCGTAAGGCGTGTGATAAACGCAGGTATTCCTCTGCCCCGCCTCAAAAATAACGGTGATGCAGTAAATGCCGTTTCTGACGAGAGTGACCTTTTTGCCCGATATGCTGAGCATGCACACGCAGTCGCCTTCGCCGTCCGTTATCTCCTTGTATCTTATGACCACGGACGAGCCCTCTCTGCCGATGAGGCAGTTCGTTTTAAGCTCGCCGTAATCGCCCGGTTCGTCTTCGCTGCCGTCAAAATGGCGGTCGCGAATGACAATATATGCTTTTTTCATACTCTTTCTTCCGCGTATTTTATGAGCCTGTCTATGAGCTCCGGCATCGGCACTCCCGCAGCTTCAAAAAGCTTTGGATACATGCTTATCGACGTGAAGCCGGGTATGGTGTTTATTTCGTTGAGCATAACTGCTCCGTCGCCGTTTCTTATGAAGAAATCCACTCTCGAGAGCCCTTCGCAGCCGAGAGCCTTGTATGACTTAACGGCAAGAGCTCTTATTTCATCGCGCTTTTCGGGATCGAGGTTCGCAGGGATGTAAAGAGCGGAATTGTCGTCAATATATTTTGCGTTGTAATCGTAAAAATCGTTGCAGGGCACTATTTCGCCGACCTCCGACGCAACGGGGTCGCTGTTGCCCATAACGGCGCATTCCACTTCTCTGCCGCTCACCGCCTCTTCAAGCACTATCTTGCGGTCGTGCTTAAACGCTTCTTCGCACGCTTTTTTAAGCTCTTCGGCGCTGCCGGCTTTGGTTATGCCGACCGACGAGCCGGCGTTTGCGGGTTTAACGAAAACGGGAAAGCCGAGCTTTTTCGCGGCGCTTTCAAGCAGGTTTCCTCCGGCGTCGTATTCGTTCTTTGTGAACGAAATCCAATCGGCCTGAGCAATTCCGTATAAATCCGCCACGGCGTTGGTAACGGCTTTGTCCATGCACATTGAGGAAGCGAGCACTCCGCAGCCGACGTAAGGTATTCCGGCAAGCTCAAGCAGGCCTTGTATGGTGCCGTCCTCTCCGTTTTTGCCGTGAAGCACGGGGAAAACTGCGTCAACTCTCTCGGTTTTTCCGCTCTCAAGGCGGATTATGCCGTGGTGGCTTCTGTCGGGTGAAATCACGGCGGGCTCAAGCAGGCTTTCGTCATCAAGCCATTTTCCGCCCGGAAGGCGGCTCGCGTCGCCGTTATAGAGGAAGGACCTTCCGTCCTTCGTGATGCCCATTTTAAGCACGTCGTATTTGTCTTCGGGCACGTTTGAGATAACCGAGGATGCGGACACGAGAGAAACGTCGTGCTCGCTCGAAACGCCTCCGAAAACAACAAGCAGCTTCTTTTTCATAAAAAAAATCTCCGATTCATTCGATTTAATCTCTCAAATTCAAACCGTAACGAAGAAAATATTATAACAGAAAAGCGGATTTGTCAACTTTTATCTTGACGAATGCCGGTCATCTGCGCAAGACAGCAATAAATATGTTTAAAATTTTATAAAAATATAGAGTATTATTCTAATATAGAACTATAATTATAGTGTAGTATGTTATAATACACAATAATTTGTGTGCGTTGTTTATTTATTGCACAACGGTTAGGAGACGATAATCAGATGACTGATATTTATACCCTCTTGCAGGACGTTTACACAGGCATCAAGCCGACGCTCGAAAAATGCGGTTTTTCCCCCGTTCTCCGCGACGGAATGAGCAAGGACGAGCTGCCCGTAAGCCTTGAATCGAGCAGAGTGATCCTCAGCTTCAAGGGCGAAGGCAAAGCTCTCAAAATCGAGCATTTCAACAAAAAAATCGCCCTTTACGGCGTTATGAAAGACGGCGACATCCTCGAGAGCGATTACACCAAAATCGCCGAAACTCTCTTTGACCCCGACGAAGCGAACGAAAAGGACGTAAGATACGTTATCAACGACTTTTCCGACACTCTTTTGGAAACCTTCGGCTCAAAAGACAGCAAGGCGGGCGCAAAGCTCAAGCTCCCCATCCCCGTTTCAAAGGCGGCGGTCGCAAGCGGTTCTTCGTCTTATGACCCGAACACTCTCGCCAGCAGGTTTACCACCGTTTATCCGGAGCTCAGAGAGCAATACAAGGCAAACATCGAGAAATACGGCCAGTTCCTGCCGGAGGACTTTTTTATGAACTACGGCAATCAGGTTGTGCTTGACACAATAAAGCAAAACAATCCCACCGCCATGAGAAAGCTCTTTAAGCTGCTCAACGAAATATACAGCGACGGCACGAACGAAACTCAGAGCCTAATCTGCGTTACCATACTCGGCTCCATGAACAACGACCAGGAGCTGCTCGCAAACTGCGTGGACTATATGAGCGACGAGCTCACCGGCCCCGTTATCAACATAAACAGATATCTCGCTTCAAGAGACGGCAAGGGCGCGAGAATGAAGCTTGAAAATCCGCCCGTTTACAAGCCCAAAAAGAAAAAGAAAAGCTCCGCTACAAAAATAGGAGACTGATTCGGAGGATACTGATTTGGATAATTTAGAAAACGAAAACATCGAGCTTGACGAGGAGCTCTCCGATTTAGAGCAGGAAGACGGCGAGGAGCTCGAAAGCGTAGTTCTCGACGAAAACGCCGAAATGAGCACTGTCGTGACGGAAGACTATGACGCAAGCCAGATACAGGTGCTCGAAGGTCTCGAAGCCGTGCGCAAAAGGCCCGGTATGTATATCGGCTCTACCGGCGAATCGGGACTGCACCACCTCGTTTACGAGATAGTCGACAACTCCATAGACGAGGCGCTCGCGGGCTACTGCACCCACATCGAGGTCGAAATCGAAGAAGGCAACATCATCAGCGTTACCGATAACGGCAGAGGCATACCCGTTGACACTCAGGAGCAGACGGGCAAGAGCGCTCTCGAGGTCGTATTCACCGTGCTTCACGCGGGCGGCAAGTTCGGCGGCGGCGGATATAAAGTATCCGGCGGTCTTCACGGCGTGGGCGCGTCCGTTGTAAACGCCCTTTCCGAGTGGCTCGAGGTAGAGGTTTACAAAAACGGCAAAATTCACAAGATGAGCTTCTCAAGAGGCAATATCGTCACTCCCCTTACCATAACGGGCGACACCGACAAATGCGGCACGCACGTCAGGTTTAAGCCCGACCCCGAGATGTTCACCGAAACTCTCGAATACAACTACGAAACCCTGCACACCCGCATGCGCGAGGAAGCGTTCCTTAACGCGGGGCTCACCATTTCAATAACCGATTCGCGCTCTTCTTCGGCTGACAAGCCCGAAAAGAGCCGTTCGGACACTATGCGCTACGACGGCGGCATAAAGGAATTCGTCAAATTCATCAGCAGCGGCAAAACGCCCCTGCACGAAAACGTTATTTACATGACGGGCAAAAAAGACGACATTCTCGCCGAGATTGCCTTCGAGTATACCGACACTTACAGAGAGAGCATCATATCCTTCGCAAACAACGTGCACACTCCCGAGGGCGGCATGCACGAGGAAGGCTTCAAGAGAGCGCTCTCAAACGCCATCAACAAATACGGCAAAGCCTCCGGCGTGCTCAAAGACAAAGACAAGGTTTCGAGCGAAGACTGCCGCGAGGGCATTAACTGCATAATTTCGGTTAAGCTCACAAACGCTCAGTTTGAGGGTCAGACCAAAGCGAAGCTCGGCAACCCCGAGGTAAGAACTCTCGTGAATTCTCTCGTTAACGAGAGCCTTGAGCAGTATTTTGACGACAACCCCGCCGTGGGCAAGATGATAATCGAAAAAGCTCTCATGGCAAACAGAGCGAGAGAAGCCGCCAAAAAGGCGCGCGAATCCGTAAGGCGCAAAACGGGGCTTGAAAACGGCCGTATGCCCGACAAGCTTCAGGACTGCAACGAAACCGACCCCTCGCTTTGCGAGCTTTACATCGTCGAGGGCGATTCGGCTGCGGGCTCCGCCATTCAGGGCAGAGATTCAAGATTTCAGGCGATACTTCCCATGTGGGGCAAAATGCTCAACGTTGAGAAGGCGCGCATAGACAAGATTTACGATAACGACAAGCTCAATCCCCTCATAGCCGCAATGGGCGGAGGAATAGGCGACGATTTCAGCATTGAAAAGCTGCGCTATCACAAGATAATAATCATGTCCGATGCCGACGTGGACGGCGCCCACATCAGAACTCTTCTGCTCACGTTCTTCTTCAGATACATGAGGCCGCTCATTGAAAACGGCTTCGTTTATTCCGCAGTGCCTCCGCTTTATAAGCTCACCAAGGGCAAAACTCAGCGCGTGGCTTATTCGGACGAAGAGAGAGACGCCGTTTCAGCCGAAATGCGCGGCGACAAGGCGGACTCCAAAATCGACATCAGCAGATTTAAAGGTCTGGGCGAAATGGACGCTCACGAGCTCTGGGAAACCACCATGGACCCCGAAAGACGTTCTCTTCGCCGCATAACCCTCGCGGACGCCATCTCGGCCGACACCGTGTTTAACCTGCTCATGGGCGAAGACGTTGACCCGAGGCGCGAGTGGATAGAAGAAAACGCAAGATACGTCATGAATCTTGACATATAAAGGAGGTGGCGTAAAATGGCACACAACAGATCTTATAAGCCCGAGGACATTTTGTTCCCCGACCAGGTGATCACAACCTCCGACATAGTGTCGGAAATGCAGACGGCGATGCTGGACTACGCCATGTCCGTTATAGTCGACAGAGCTCTTCCGGACGTTCGCGACGGCTTAAAGCCCGTTCACCGCAGAATTCTTTACACAATGTATGAGGATAACCTCACCTCCGATAAGCCCTTCAAAAAGGCCGCGACCTGCGTGGGCGACGTGCTGGGCAGATATCATCCTCACGGCGACTCATCCGTTTATGACGCGATGGTAAGGCTCGCCCAGGATTTCTCAAT
>CAJOLX010000034.1 GCA_905235625.1 uncultured Clostridia bacterium | reverse complement strand
GGCATGGCAATGAAAGCCTATGTGCAATACTTTAACATTTCCAGAGAAGATTTTGACAAAGCTAATTTAAAATGGGCAAAAATCGTAAGGGATGATTTTGGCGGCAAGCCTATGATGGATCCTAAGGACTTTGCCAATCAGGAAACGTATGAAGTATATAACGGCGACATCATTTACACGTTTGACGATAATATAATCAACGAATATTATATGGGACATCCGGAAGAATTTTACCCTTACCCTTACTGGTATGCAGATGAGTTTGAAAAAGCAGTTGAAGAAGGCTATACGCCGAGAACCACCGACTGGATAGACGTTGACCGAATGGAAGCGGATATTGTCGCAAAATACGGGAGTGTAGACTGATTATGACCACAATTAAAAAAAGATTATTACCTATGTACTATGATTTATTTATTGAAGTTTAGTTGTATACCTGATCAATAATATAGTGTGTAAAACAATAATTGGTTTCATGCATTTTGCCGGGCCCTTTATGTAGCATCTCGATGCTTTCCTAAATGTTTTTTATGAAAAACAGAAAATGTAGTGAGGGGAGATTAAATATGATAAAGAATAAAGCTATCAAAAGCATATTATCAATCATCATTATATTAACTATGATTTTTTTGATGACACCCTATTCTTCAGGAGCTGAGGAAGAATGCGTTATTCCGGATATTTTAGATGAGGAATCTGTAAATGATTTTAAGTTTAATGAACGTCTTAAAGAAAAAGAAAGCATAAACTCAATAATATTAGCAGATTCTAATGGTATCAATAAATTGTTTATGTTTAATTTTCCTATAAAATATAAAGACGAAAGCGGAACAATTAGAGACAAATCCATAAAAATAGGTGAAAAAGACAAGGCGTTTTATTCAGTTGATAACGACATAACAACAAACATATCAAAAGATTTTACCGCTGGAATAAAGTTAAACTACAACGAAATAAACATTGACATTATTCCAAAATGCAACCATAATATAAAGGGAAAGCGGATAGATAATGAAGTGATATATAATTATTCAAAAGATGTTAAATATTGCTATCAATTAACATATATGGGATTTAAGGAAAACATTATTCTAAATAATCCAAATGCAGAATGGTGCAATAAATATGAATTAGAAACACATGGATTGAGTCTCAAAAAAGAGGGAGAGCGGGTGTCTTTTTATTCCGAAAATACAGAGGTTGCTTTTTTGGATGATATATATGTGTATTCCAGTGATTTTAAGAACAATACATTTGGCAATGTTAATATAATGGAGATAGAAGAGAATCAAAGATATGAGATTTCAATAATAATAGATGAAGACTTTTTGTTTAACGAGGATGTTAAATATCCAATAACAATTGACCCTACAATTGAAATTTCTTATCCAAATAATGGAGCCGCTGCAATTGAAGATGCAACTATAAACAGTACGGCAGGAACTGACGGAACATCTGGTTCGCTTTATGTTGGAAAGCGAACCAACTATGGTATAACCAGAATTCTTATGAAGTTTCCCGGTTTAGATTTGTCAATAATTGATGATGTTCAGCAAATACAAAGTGCCTCGGTTAGTATTAGAGATTTGATGTGCCAAAATGAATCAATGACCATTAATTGTCATATTTTTAATGGGAATTCGTGGTCTGAATCTAGTGTCAGTTGGTCAAATGTCAATCCTAACAATTATGTTTCTTCAATTATGTCTAGCAAGACTATTTCATATGCAAATGGCAATTCAAATACATCTCCTTTTTGGTATGATTTTAATATTACTAATGCAGTAAAAAAATGGAAAAGTGGCGATTATTATCAATCAAAGGGAATAATTTTTAAGCCAACAAATTCAATAGAAAATGGAACAAATTATATAAGTAAAACATTTGGTTCATACAATCGCTCATCTTATCAACCAGTCTTCTCTATGACATATTTTTCTCTTGGTAACACAATAACCAGCGGAATATATAGAATAAAAAATCTATATTCGAGTAAATATTTAACTCTATCCGGCTCTAATGTAATGCAATATGAATATATTCCTGGAACAGCCTTCCAAAAATGGCGTGTTCAATATAACTATTCAGGATATTACACATTATCGCCTTGTATTGATTATAATATGTACCTAGATGTAGATAATGCGAGCAACTCGAACGGAACAAATATTAAAGTCCATTCTTACAATGGTTCGAGTGCACAGCTGTTCAGAATTATACAAGAAAATAATGGTTTTAAAATTGCGCCTAAACTCTCATCAACAAGAGCATTAGATGTTTGCGGACCAAGTATTCTTAACAGAGCTAACATTCAACTTTGGACATACGAAGATGTTTCACAACAAAAATGGACGTTTGAACCTGACTCAAATAATATGACAATTTATCACACAACATCCACTCCAATTGATAACATATACAATAATGAAACAGAAGATTTGCAATTCAATGATAAGACGCAATCAGAACTTTTGGCTATGGGATATAATAGTAATGACTTTTCTTCACCGGCCAATCATGAGAGTTCAATGTCTTTGCTTGTCAATTCTTGTTCCGGGAATATGACTTCTGTTACTTCTGAAATGATTAGTAAGTTTAACAACTATGAAGGGGGATACTATCAAAATTCTAATCTAACCTCAGAAGTAATCTCAAACAGTAATACAATTAATTATAAAAATAGTTTTTTAAATGAGTTTGAGACTGCTTTGTCAAACCAAAATGGCAATTCAACAAACTTGAGATATTATCATTTTAATAGATCGAATTTACCATTAATTACGATTCTTAATAATGACAATGTCAGTCTACCATATTATGGCCTCCAATATTTGAATTTAATGATTACTATTCATTCATGGCAGGCACACTCAGTCGAAATAAAATCAATTAATGTCAATGGGAATTCTTATACCGGCGTATTAACTTTTAAGTTTTGGGATGTATTTGGTTTAGATGAAAATGATATAAACACGTATGGGAATCTTTATGGATTTAAATCATGGTATATTTTACAGCATTACAATTCCTCAAGTTTTGGTGGTTCACATAAACCATTTATAACTTATGTTGAATTTGATGTTAATGTTAACGGTATTTTATCATGACCAATATAAAACATAGATTATTAATAGCTTTGTTTGTCGTAACAATAATTAGCGCTTTCGGATTTGCGTTATTTCCATACTTATCTTTTTTTCTTATTCCGGCATATCCCGAAATGGTACCTTCAAAAAAAATGAAGACGGTTCCTTATGTATATGAAGAAATAGCAGCAAATCTGTGGGAGCAAGAAGGGCTTTATGTGATCAGCGTAGATGATAATAGTAGTATAGTGTTACTCAAGTCAGAAGATGATGGATCTTATAATGAAATATTTATTAAAGAATATTCAGTAAATGCATTGCTAATTGATACTAATTCCCCCTCATTGCCAAATTATATTCGAGTTTTTAAAAATTCGGTAGCTTTTGAGTTTGGGGAAATGAAGCGTTATTGTCTTATATACTCTAAATCTTTGGCCGGTGCTATAATTGATTTATATCAAACAGATCTGCTTAAAGAGTATCATTTGGTAAAAAGGGTCTCAAAAAACTGGTATTTCTTCTATTATTGATAAGTAGGGAAGAGCATGAAAAAACGATATGTGTATTTACTTGCAACACTTATACTTTTAATGACGGAGATAATTATTGCTACTAATACAACCGGTTTTTTAAGAGGAAGTGTAGGAGATGTTTTAGTTGTTGTTTTGATGGGTACAATAGTAAAAAGCATTTATCCACATAGAATTAGATTTCTCCCGATATATTTATTTATGTTTTCTGCATCAATTGAAATACTACAATTGATTAATCTGTTAAAATTATTATCATTAGATAGATTCTACTGGATGGTAGTTTTATTCGGTGGAACCTTTTCTTTAGGCGACATTCTTTGCTATGCAGTTGGAGCAATACTTTTTTCGCTATTTGAAAAAATATTGGCACAGTTGTTTAACTAATATATGTTTGTTTAATCCTTATACAAGATTAATAAATATTTATAGCGGACTTTGATATTAATCAAAGCCCGCTGTTTTCTTTTTTATAGTCAATATTAAAGAAGATTGTTAATGTAGAATTTGATTAAAGTATCGTTAAAGCGGCTTATAATTTAGCTGTAAAACAAAAAAGTAAGCAAAAGGGAACGCCGAGCAATTGCTCGGCGTTTTGAAAATTTATTATAAAATTATTCTTCTTAGATTATTCTTCGTCTTCCTTTTTCCTGCTTTCGGCTTTGGACGCGACAGTCCAGTTAATGAGCACGAGCGAGCAGATGCAAAGAGCGGCAACGAGAATGAACGCCAAGCAGAACCAGAATGCGTTATCCATAGCGAAGCTGATTATTCCGCCGAGGTGATTTATATACATCGGGTTTGCGCCGTAGCAGCTATCTTTGGTGTAAACTGCGGTCACGCCGAAGCTGTTGCCGGGGGAGCTTGTAACGTAAGCCTCAACGGAATCCTGATAGGTCACCTGGTTTATCGTGAGAACGTCGCACCCTTTGGCGTCGGGGTCGGAAGTGGAGGTGGGCACTACGATGTGCTCTCCCACGGAGTAATCGGCGTCGTCATTTTTAATAGCGATGATGAGGTCGCCCTTGTGGAGCGTAACGTCGTTAACGGTGGTTTCGCGGGCGAGGGTGTTGAAGGTGCGGCCGAAAACGGTGGAGCCGTTATTGTCAAGGAACACCGAAATGAAGCAGCCGAGCAGGAAAATGACCACCGTTGCGGCAAGCACGAGTATCGCGGCTATCTTGCCTATCACGGCGCCGACTCCGGCTTTTGGCTTATTCTCTTTTTCGTCCTCTTCGTAGTATTCATCGTCTTCGTTTGAGAAGAGATTATCTACCGGCGCGCCGCTCATCCTTTCGGGAGTGTAGAGCGGGTCGCCCGAAATTGTGGGAGCGGTCTGAACGGTTTTATACTGCTCGCCGCTTTCGGGAGCCGCCTCGGAGTCAAACTCGGGCAAAAGCGAGGATTTGCTCTTTTCGGCTGCCTGCGGCTGAGCGGGAGCGCTTTTTGCCGATATAAAATCGCTGTCAAAATCGTCAATACTTCTTAGCTTGAAATCATCCATGATAAGCAACTGCCTTTCGTATTACTCTTTAGTATTACTTAAGCTTATTACTTAAGCTGGGCTTTGAGTATCTCATTCTCCTTGAGGAGAGCTGAAATGAGAGCGCTCATTTTTTCGGAAGCCTCAAGAGCGGCTGCGTTTGAAGCGGGAGCTGCGGGAGCGGCGGCTCCGTTTGCCTTGAGCGCTTTGTTCTCTTCGGAAAGGGCGCGGCAAATTTTCTTGAGCTTTTCGTTGTTGCTCTCGGTGGATTTGGCATATTCATATACCTTTTTATATTCGTCCTTAAGAGTGGAAACGTATTTTTCGACCTCTGCGCGGTTGTAGCCCGAGGCCTCGGTATTGAATAACGACTTGTTTTCCATATATGTCACATTCCTTTCAGTAGATTACTTTACTATACGAAAATGATTTTATCACACGGGGAATAAAATATCAACATTATTTTGCCTATTTGGCCGAGCGAAAATTTAAATTTTTTGTTAACGCCCTTGACAAAGCTTTAAAGAGGCGATATAATGCAGGTGTAATAGCACAGATAGCACACTTAATACGGGGGCGATACGTTTGATATCAATTGACAAGCAAAGCCGTGTTCCCGTTTACGAGCAGATAAAAACGCAGATACTGACTCTCATTAACCTCGGCATTTTTAAGCCCGATACGAAATTGCCGTCGATAAGGCAGATATCCGCCGAGACGGGAGTTAACGTAAACACGGTCAAGAAAGCGTTTAACGAGCTTGAAATCGGCGGAATTATCTACACGGTGCCGGGCACGGGAAGCTTCGTGAGCGAAGAGGCGCCGGGCAACAGCGCCGTGAAGGAGAAGGCGAAAAAGGATATTTCGGCTTCTCTCGAAACCGCGCGCTCCATAGGGCTTTCAAAACAGGAAGCGCTGGCAATTATTGATGAAGTTTACAAGGAGATTTGAATATGATTGAAGTAAAAGGCTTAACCAAAAAATTCGGCGATTTCACCGCCGTCAAGGATTTGAGCATGACCGTTGACGACGGCTCGATTTACGGGCTGGTCGGCTACAACGGCGCGGGCAAAACGACCCTGCTCAAAATGATAGCCGGCGTTTACAAGCCCGACGAGGGCGCGGCTTTCATCGACGGGCGCAACACCTACACCGACCCCGAGGTGAGAGTCAATATGTTTTACGTGCCGGACGATATTATGTTTGCGGCGTTTTCGACCATTGAAAAGATGGCAAAATTTTACGCGGGCTACTATCCCACTTTCAGCTACAACACTCTCGACAAGCTCTGCGACGCGTTCGGGCTCGATAAAAAAGCGAAGCTCAACTCATTCTCTAAAGGAATGCAGAGGCAGGCGGAAATGATACTCGGCATGTCGGTGCTTCCCTCCGTGCTGCTGCTCGACGAATCCTTTGACGGTCTTGACCCGCAGAAGAGAAGCGTTATGAACCGCATGCTTGTAGATTACGTTGCCGAAAGAAACTGCAGCGTGATAATTTCGTCTCACAATCTGCATGAAATATCGGATATTTGCGACCGCATGGCGCTCATTAACGGCAAGAGCATTGCGCTCGACTGCGGCGTTGACGACATCGGCTCCGAAAGATGCTCCTTCCGCATGGTATTTGCGAGAGAAATTTCTCCCGAAGAATTAAGCGGCGTTGAAGTGACAAAATTCAAAGCGGACGGCAAGATAGTAACCGTTTCCGTTAAAGGAAATCCGGACGAAGCGGAGCTAAAGCTCAGGCAGCTTGAGCCCGTGCTGATAGAGAGATTTCCGCTCACGATTGAAGAATTATTCCTTGAAGAAATGGAGGATACCGATTATGACTTCAAAGAAATATTCGCCTAAGCTTTTCCGCTTCTCCTTTAAAGAAACGTTAAAAGCCGATTTATTTGTCGGCGTGATCGCTTTTGTTTCGACCTGCTGTCAGGCAAACGCAATTCGAGGCCTCATAGTCGCTCAATTTGACAAGGACGTTTTAAAAAATCTTGCCAGGCAGTTTTATTATATTTTGACCTATCCCAAAGAGGATTTCGGCAGCGCGATTATCGGCTCCACGGACTATTTGTTTATGTTCCTCGGCGTGTTTTGCGCATTGGTAACGTTTGGCTATCTCATGCATAAAAACACCGTAAACGTTTATTTCAGCCTCGGAATTTCGCACTCAAAGCTGTTTCTTTCAAGATATCTTGCGTGCGTATGCTCGGCGTTTTCGGGCGTTTTTATCGCCCTCGCGATATGCGCTGCGCTGAATATATCCGTTTTCGGCTTTTCATCGCAATTACTTATCGCTCTGGCTTATTATCTGCTTAAGCTGACGTCGATATTTCTTTATTCATTCACGATAACGGCTTTTGTAATGCAGCTTGTGGGCTCGTCGCTCGAGTCATTCGTTTATTCGTTTGTCGCGATCTTCTCCCCGTTTATGATAAACACGACTCTGTCGGCGCTTTTCCACTCGCTCATTTACGGCTCGCCCTATTCTCTCGGAGAATCCGCGATTTCTTATTACTACTA
Source organism: uncultured Clostridia bacterium (assembly GCA_905235625.1). Taxonomy (GTDB): domain Bacteria; phylum Bacillota; class Clostridia; order Oscillospirales; family Acutalibacteraceae; genus CAG-177. Next base: position 17,982 of record CAJOLX010000034.1, on the reverse strand, counting down.
TGACAGCACCTTCTTAAGATATTCGGGCGAAGAATTTTCGGGCATGTTTTCGCTCGGCGATTTCGGCAAGCTCGTTTTTCCGTCGTTTTCCGACACGGTTTTTAACGCGATGGGCAGCGGCAACAAGAGACTTGACTATTTTGCGGCGAATTATTCCGGCTCCGTATTTATCGCTCCGCTCATATTCCTTGCGGTCATCATTCTGCTCGGGGCGGCGGCTTACCTTATGAGCAAAAGGCGCAAAGCGGAATACGCCGGATTTATGGGCTGCAGCCCCGTTCTTCAGGGATACTGCGTGCTGACCGTTGGCCCGTTCCTCGGAGTTTACGTTTTGGGCATGTTCCAGTCGAGCAGCCTTTCCTTCTCACAGCTTCGCCTTTTGTTAATAGCCGCGGTCGTTATAATTATGGCGGTGGGCTACACGGCGGTCGAATTCATCGTGCTGCGCTCGGGCAAGAAATACGTTTCAAGGCTTAAATATCTCGGCGCGGAGCTCGCCGTTTTCCTCATCGGCTGCGCCGTTATAGCGTCAACAATTCCGGTAGGCTCCGTTAAAATACCGGCAATCGGAGATATTGAGAGCGCCTCGGTAACTGTTGAAGGCAAAAATTACACGACCGCCTCGTCGATGATTCCGTATGCGAGCAGCGGCGCTTATTACGGCGAAAACCTCAGGCTCGATTCAAATCTCACTCTTTCCGGCAATTCCTATATTTACGACGGTTTCACCGCCAAAGAAGATATAAAAACCATCATATCGGCAAACGAAAAGCTCGAAGAGCTCAAAAATTCAAAGTTTGACGACACCTTCGGCGGCGACGAGGAAAGCAAGGTTTTCCACAGCAGAATAAGAATTGAATACACTCTCAAAAACGGCAAAACGAGAGTTAAAAACTACGACTGCGCGACCCTTGACGTTAAGAGAGAGCTTAACAAGCTCAATAAATCCGAAAACATGAGAAATCAGGTTGCGGAGCAAACGAGAAAAATGGCAGACAAATTGCTGGACGGCGATTATCAATACAGCATTGCGTTAATTTCTCCCAACACAACGAGGTCAACCGTGCCTCTGGCGTTTGAAGATGAAAAATTGCGCTCCGGCCTCGTGAACGCGTTTGCGGACGACATCGCATCCGGCGCCATGCCTCTCGGCGGCGCTTCGGGCTCCGAGCTTCTCGGCTACGTTTATATCACGGATTATTGGCTTGTGCCCGATGATATTATCGAGGCCGACCCCGAAACGGGCAGAGCGAAGGGCATTAAAGCCGACTCCGACGTGGACGTTTCATACACCGATTTTTACGATTTCAGCTCCGGATGGCTTTATCCCGTTTATGCCGAAATGGAAAACACGGTGAAATTCATCGGCGCGAACGGTTTAGGAGCACTTTTTGAAAACGCTTCCGACGCGGTGAAGGTGATTTATTGCAAATATGACGAAGACTCCGAAATTTGCAAATTTAACAACACCACCAACATTCTCGAAGGGTGGAGCTTACCCGACGTGTCGGCTCAGTTAATGTGGCAGGCGTATGCGGGCGAAAATGAAGACGACCGAATTATCGTGGAATATCATAACAGCGTCGTCGGAACGCCCGAAACCGTCGTTATGGACGACGGCGAAGAAATCGAGAGGACAGACCCCGGAGAGCTTTTACCCGAAAATTCGGTAACGATCGAAAGCCCCGAAGAGGTCGCGGCGGCTCAAAAAGCGCTGAGGCTGCAATATAACTCCTGCGACGACGTTTACTATGCCGTAATGATATGCGAAGACGGCAGAACGGTGGCGGGAATGCTGCCCGGAGATTTTGCAAAATAATTTCGATTTCCGCTTAAATATTTTTGCAAATCCCTTGAACTGATTTTCCTTTTGTGCTATTTAATAACTATAAATGTCACGGGAGGAATTACAATGGCAGATTTTTATTCATCTATTTGCATTTCGTCGGTCAAGGCGACCGTGCTTGAGCTTTTCGGCATAGAAAAAGCGGAGCCCGACGCAGAGGCGAACGGTATAATTCTAAAGCAAAACGGCGGCAAAAAAATCGACAGAGCCGTTATCTACAACCCCGACGCCGTAGCCCTCTGGCTCTATATGAAATACACCGATAAGTTCACCGACGCGGCGGTCTGCTCGGACCTTGCTCTGCCGATGCTCAGCGTTATGCCGAGCGTTACTCCGGTTTGCTTCGGCTCCATGTATTCGGGCGTTATGCCCGAGGTGCACGGCATAAGAAAATACGAAAAGCCCGTGCTGAGAGTTGAAACCCTGTTTGACAGAATGATAGCCGAGGGCAAAAAATGCGCCATATGCTCGACCGAGGGCGACAGCATTTCAAAAATATTCCTTGAGAGAAAAATGGATTATTTCATATACGACACTCCCGAAGAGGTCAACGCCAAAGCGTTTGAGCTCATGGAGAAGGACGAGCACGACCTTATCGTAATCTATAACGGCGATTACGACGGCAAGATGCACCGCTGCGGCCCCGAGGGCGAAACGGCTCTTGAGCACCTTGACATGAACGTTGCGTTCTATAAGAGTATGGTTGAAAAAATCAAGGAATGCTACAAGTCAAAGCGCGTGTTTTACGGCTTCTGCCCCGACCACGGCTGCCATGAAATAGACGGCGGGCTCGGCTCTCACGGCCTTGACTGCGAAGACGATATGAACGTAATTCACTTCTACGGCTTTAAGAGCGAGGAAGAATAATAAGGCAAAATTCAATTATTTTCGGCAGGGCGCGGATCAAAATATCCCCGCCCTGCCGTTTTTTTGCACGAAGACGTTTTGCCTGATTGACAGGCAAAAACGTTTGTTCTATAATACGATAAAGTAAAAAAGCAAAATGCGGAGATGATGTTATGTTTACAACTTTCGGGCCGACATACGTGATTTTCAAAAAAGCGGTCGCGATAATTTCGGCGATAGTGATGATGGTCGTCGCGTCGGACGAAAAAAATCAGCCGAAGCCGGACGGAGCCGAAGTGATAAACAAAAACACCTACGTGCTTTATGATTACTACATGAGCTCGCAGGGCGTTACCAACGACGGCGAATATTTTTATTTCAGCGGCAAGAAAAATCTCGGCAAAGCCCGCATGAAAAACGGAGAGATTTTTCTTATCAACACCTCTCCCATACCCGAAGAGCTTGAGACGCTCGGCTGCAATCACATAGGCGGTCTCACGTGCCACAACGGCTATATTTACGCCGCGGTTGAGGACGGCCCCGATTATCAGCACCCCTGCATAGCCCTTTACGACGCGAAAACTCTCAAATATACGGGCGTTTATTACGAGCTGCCGCAGGAGCTTCACCTTGAGGGAGTGCCCTGGTGCGCCGCCGACGAAGAGAGAGGTTACCTTTACACGGCGGAGTGGAGCAACGCCGAGGTGCTCAACGTTTTTGACCTTGAAACGCTTGAGCTCGTCAAAACGATTCCGCTTTCGGAGCCTGTTGACAGAATACAGGGCGCCGAGCTTTTCGGCGACACGCTCTATATGTCGAGCGACGAAGAGAACGATATGAAGAGGATTTTCAGCGTTAATGTATTGACCGGCGAGGTGAACGTCGCTTTTTCAAGAAACGTGGGCAAAGAAATTGAAGCGGAGGATATGACCGTTTACGCAGACGAATCGGGCAGCCCCGTTTTGTGCGTCATTGACCGCGGCGCGCGCCGCAGGAGCACCAATCTGACTTATTACAGACTCACCTACTGATGGGGCTGTCGTATTCGCAATCGGATATATTCGTGGTGAATATTGAAAACATCCGATGATTATGATATAATTCAATAAGGCGGGAGGTGCGTTGATATGAGATTGTTTCACGGAAGCGATACTTTAGTTGATAAACCCGTGATTATGACAAATCACCGTTCTTTGGATTTCGGCTCGGGGTTTTATGTCACTTCAAGCTATGAGCAGGCAAAAAGCTGGGCAAGGAAAGTCTGTTATCGAAACGCATCCAAGCATCAATATGTCAACGCCTACGAATTTGATTCGGAAGCTGCGGCTTGCTTCTTAAACGTGAAAAGATTTGACAGAGCGGACGAAGAATGGCTGGATTACATTTGCGCCTGCAGAATGAACAGGCCGGTTGATGAGTATGATATTGTTATAGGACCCGTCGCAGACGACACGGTTTACAGCGTGGTTATTCGTTATGAAAACGGCGATCTTGACAAACAGGAAGCTTTAAAGCGCCTGAAAGCAGAAAATTTGAAAGATCAGGTTCTTTTTCACACGGAAGAATCCCTCAAGTATTTAAAATATGAAGAAACGGAGGAAGTTGAATGAGCGGCGAAAGTTTTGAAAGCTTGTTATACACCATAACTTCTTCCACAGTTCAGAAGATTATTGAACAGACCGGTTGGGATGAAGATTTAGCCGTGGAACGCTTTATGTCATCCAAGGTATATTCTTTCCTCGAGCAGGAAGAAAGCAAAGTGTGGCAATACAGCAGCGCAATGCTGGCGGAGCTTTTTATGGATGAAAGAGAAGGACATCTGGTTTTTCCGGAGGTGTAACGGTTATGAGTAAAACCCTTCAATTTAAAGTGTTTTGCATTGAGGCATATAAATCTGCGCATAATATGACAGGGTATGACGCAGTGAAGCTGTTCAAAAAATTCGGTGTTCTTGAATATCTCGATGCCTGTTATGACGTATTACATACTACAGGCCGTGATTATTTAATTGATGATATTGATCGGTTTATAAAAGTCAGATCCTGACCGCGCAAGACAAATATTCGTTCAGCCGCTGCATTCGCTTGCATCGGTTTTGCTGTTTTCGCGTGAAAATAATGAAAAGCAAAATCCCCGCCCAAGGGCGGGGATTTTTATGCTTCGGTTTATTACATTTTGCAGGTCTGGCCGCCGTCAACGTAAATTACCTGACCGGTGCAGAACGAAGACGAATCGGACGCAAGGTAAATCAGAATGCCGTCAAGCTCGCCTTCAAGGCCGAAACGGCGAAGGGGAAGGCCGGCTTTCTGAGCCTCTGCCATCGGGCTGTCAAGCGAACTCTCGGTAAGCTCTGTTGCAAACACGCCGGGAGCTATTGCGTTAACGGTGATGCCGAGAGGGGAGAGCTCGCACGCGAGAGCGCGGGTAAGGTTTGCGATAGCGGCTTTGCTCGAATAGTAAGATACCGAGCCCGCTTCGCCGCCGTGAGCCGCGATAGACGCCGTGTTGATAATGCGGCCGCTGCCCTGCTTTGCCATTATGCGTGCCGCTTCTCTGCTGGCGATATAAGCGCCGGTAACGTTGGTTGCCATTGCGCGTTCCCAGCCCTCTGTGGTGGAATTAAGCAGGTCGCCCCAAACGATGATGCCCGCGTTGTTGCACAGAATATCTATGGTGCCGAATTTTTCGGCAACGGTATTTATGCAGTTGATGACGGACTGCTCGTCGCTTACGTCGCAGGGAACGGCGATGCACTCCGCGCCCATAGCCTCAACCTGCGCCTTGGTTTCTTCAAGCTTTTCAACTCTTCTTGCGGCAACAGCCACCTTTGCGCCCTGGTTCGCGAGAGCCTTCGCAAACTGGCGGCCGAGCCCCGATGACGCGCCTATGACAAGCGCCGATTTGCCTGTTAAATCAAAATAGTTCTTCATTGTCTTTCCTCCGCAATACAGTTTGTGAAGTGAATAAATCCGCTGTTTCGCGAAAAACACTCAACGTTACAATTATTACCATAACGGGGAGCAAAAATCAAGATTTTTATTGAATTATGAGTAATAAAAATCCGGCTTGCATAAAAGATTTGATTTTTGGCTTGATTGCATATATAATCATAGCCGAAGAAATCATATTTAAGGGGTATCGCAATGAATGATTTTGAAGAGCGCGCGAGGGCGCTGCTTAAAGAAATGCCGCTCGAAGAAAAAATACGCCAGGTCACGGCGGATATGATTTTTGACGTTGACGGCGATTATGACGAGCGCAGAAATCCGCTTTGCGGCTCTTACCGCAACCCGGGTCATTTTATGCATCAGGATAAAGAGGAGCCCGCAACTCCCGGAGAAGTTGCCGAAAAGATAAATAAAGACGTGCGCCGCAGCATTGAGGCGCAGCCGCACGGCATACCGCCCATTGAAAACGGCGAGGCGCTTCACGGCGCTCAGTGGGGCATGTGCACGTGTTTCCCTCAGCCGATAGGGCTCGCTTCTTCATTTGACCCCGACCTTGTTGAAAGAGCCGCCGACGTTATCGGCAAAGAATGCGCCGCCGCGGGCGTGAGGCAGGTGTTCTCTCCGGTCGTTAATCTCGCGAGAGACTGCCGCTGGGGCAGAACGGTCGAAACCTACGGCGAAGACGTTAAGCTCAGCTCCGATATGGGCGCCGCAATGTGCCGGGGGCTTCAGAAAAACGGAGTTGTCGCAACGCCGAAGCATTTTGCCGACAATTACGGCGCGGGCGGCAGAGATTCCAACTATTCCGAAACGAGCGAGCGCACCATGCGCGAGGTGTTTTTGCCTCCGTTTAAAGCCTGCTTTGACGCGGGAGCCAAATCCGTTATGGCGGCTTACAACGCGTGGGACGGAGTGCCCTGCTCGTCAAACCGTCGCCTTCTCACCGAAATTCTGCGCGGCGAGTGGGGCTTTGACGGCTTCGTAGTGTCCGATTATAACGGAGTTTCCGACATAGAAACCTCTCACCGCTGCGCTTTTTCGCCCGCTCAGGCGGCGGCGATGGCGCTCAAAGCGGGGCTTGACGTCATTTTGCCCTTTGACAGCTTCGGCGCCGTTTCCGAAGCGCTCGAAAAAGGCTATCTAACCGAGAGCGAGCTTGACGAAAACGTTTACCGCGTGCTTCTCGCGAAATTCCGTCTCGGCCTCTTCGACGAGCCTTACCGCGACCCGGGCGAAGCGGATAAGCTCGTAAGGTGTGATAACCACCGCAAGGTCGCTCTTGAGGCGGCGAGAGAATCCGTCGTGCTGCTCAAAAACGAGGGTGTTTTGCCGCTCGATAAAGATAAAATCAAGCGCATAGGCGTGTTCGGTCAAAGCGCGGAGCTTATCCCCGTGGGCTCAAATTATTCGGGCCCCTACAGAGCTCCCTGGAGAGGAAGCGACGCTCCCACTCCGCTCGAAGCGCTCAAGGCGTTTACGGGTGAAAAGGTTGAAATCGTAAAGGGCGATAGCTCCGATATAGAAGCTCTTGCGCCGGAGTGCGACGCGGTCTTTTACTTCACCGCCATTGCCGAAGGAGAGGGCAGTGACCGCAGCGACATTCGTCTGCCCCGCGTAACGAGCCGCAAAGCCGAAAAGGACGCCGGCGGATTTATCATTGACGAAGATTCTTTTGAAATTGTCGACGACCAGGAAAGCTCGATTTTACGCCTTTGCGGCGCAAACCCAAGCACCGTTGTCGTTCTTCTTAACGGCGCTCCCGTTGACATGACGGCGTGGATAGACAAAACCTCCGCCGTTATCGAGGCGTGGTATCCGGGCGAGCAGGGCGCGAAAGCGCTTGCCGAAATCATTTTCGGCGCGACAAACCCTTCGGGCAAGCTGCCCTTGTGCATTCCGAAAAGCGTCGGTCAGCTGCCGCTCTTTTATTCCTTCAAGCCCTCCGGCAGGGGATACGCCTATTGCGACGACGACGGCAAACCGCTCTACCCGTTCGGCTACGGTCTGAGCTACACCGCTTTTAAAGCGGACGGCGCCGAGCTTAAAATTCGGGATAACAAGGCAGAAGTTTCTTGCCTTGTAACAAACACGGGCAGGGTCGGCGGCGCCGAGGTAATACAGCTCTATCTGTCTTCTCACCTTTGCGAGGTCGTTCGCCCCTTAAAGGAGCTTAAAGCCTACAAACGGGTTTATCTTGAAAGCGGAGAAACGAAAAAAGTTACTCTCACTCTTGACGAAACCGACTTTAGCTATTACGACGCAAAGATGAATTTTGCCCTTCATGACGGGCATCACACTCTGCTTCTCGGAACGTCGAGCGAGGATATTTTCTCATCCTTTGAGCTTGCCGCCGAAAACGGCGTTCTTCGGGCACAATAAAATCAAGCATAATTTAAGCCGCGCGGTTTTCCTTTAACGGACTGCCGCGCGGCGTTTTTAAGCTGCAATAAAAATGTTATTTAGCGATGTTAAATTTTTGCCGATTTTCGATTATCTGCCGGTAAGTTTTTTGATAATCATAACGGCGGAAACGATTATCGCCAACGCACCGAAGCCTATGAGGAAGTAAGCGCCGTTGCTGCCGGGCAGAATATTGTCGGTAGGCTTGTCAACGTTATACAATACGGTAAGCTCCATACCCTCGTAAAATTCATCGGGAGTTTCGTTGAGCTGAGCCACAACCTTTTTGCCGTCAACGGTATATTCCACCGTGATGGTGTATTCCTCATGCACTCCGCCGAGATCGTCGTTGTCGGAAACCGTGTAGCTTTCGATTTCGGTTATTGTGGCCTGAGTTTCAACGTATTTGCCGCTTTTTATTTTGTTCATTTGCTTTACGCCGGTAACGATGCTGAATATGCCCGCGGCAAGGAACGCGACCGCAAGCACAATTCCCACAACGCCGGATAAAAGTTTTTTCATTGTTTAATACCCTCCGTTAATTTTAAATTCGGGATAAACCCGATTTGCAACATTCTATCATATGTGTCCGAAAAATGCAACCGCTCCGGCAGAAAAATAAAGCGTGGATAAACGCTGTTTTACAATGGACACGGGGAGGAAAAGGTGATATAATAATCCGTGTAAAAATTGCGCAATTCAAACGTAAAGGAGAATCGGTTATGAAAAAACTGAGCGCCGTATTGCTGTCGCTGGCGATTATTGCCGCGGCTGCTTCGCCGGCATTTGCCGCCGCTCCACAGAGCTCCGCAGCCGGTGATGAATTCATCCCCGTTATACGCTTTATCGCCGCGAGCGATACTCACGTTAAGGAAAGCGACGACACCAATCTGAATCGAATTGACAAGATGCTGTCGCTCGGCTATGAAACTGCCCGGGCGGACCCGAACTACGACTCGCTTGACGCCGTTTTAATCGCGGGAGACCTCACGAACGACGGCACAAAAGCGGAGTTTGACAGGTTCACCGCCGCCCTTAACGGCGGCAAAAGCGACGAAACCGCTTTTCTCGGAGTCGTGGCAAAAAATCACGACGGATATGAGATGAAGAGAAGCGAAATGCGCGGATATTATAACTCCGTAACGGGCAACGACGCGGATTTTCACGCCGTTATCAACGGCTATCATTTCATCGGTCTTTCCGCCTCGGAGAGCGACGTTCAGCATTACGATTTAAAGCAGCTGAGCTGGCTCGATTCTCAGCTTGCCGAGGCGACGAAAGAGGACCCGACAAAGCCCGTTTTCATCATGCATCACGAGCACGTGATGGGCACCGTTTACGGCTCATCCCTCTATGACGGCTGGGGTGTTCCGTATTTTACCGGCATTCTCAACAAATACCCTCAGGCGGTCGATTTTTCGGGCCACTCACACTATCCGCTCAATGATCCCCGCTCCCTTTGGCAGGGCAGATTCACCGCGATAGGCACCGGCGCAATATACTATTCGGAATTCACCGTTGAAGGCATTCGCACCTATCATCCCGAGGATTCGGACGCAACGGCGACCTGCTGGATAGTTGAAGTGGACGCCGCCAACCGCATTCACCTTCGCGGAATGGACGTTGAGGCGGGAAAGCAGATTTGTGAATACATTCTTGACAATCCCGCCGACCCCGCAAACAGGGAATACACCCCCGCAAAGAGAAGAGCCGCTTCCAAAGCGCCCGTTTGAAGATGATCTTCTGATCACGGAAAACGGCTGCGAAGTTACCGTTCCGCTCGCAAAATCGGCGGACGGCATGCCCGTTGTGCTTTACAGAGCCTATGCGGCGAACAGCCTCGGCGTAAGGGAAGGCAAGGGCTGGAAAATGCCGTCATATTACCGCGCGACGGATCAGAGCGAGATAACTCTCGATATCGGCGGCCTTGCCCCCGGCGAATACACCGTTTCGGTTGTCGCCGTTAACGCCTACGGCGGAGAATCGGAGCCGATAAGCGCCAAAGTGACAGTCGGCGGCAAATCGGGGTTTGATTTCATATTCTATAAAATCGGCTTCGTGTTTGACAATATCGTTTACTTCATTAAGGAAATTTTCTGATTAAAAATCATAAAATCCGCTCTTTCGCTTTCGTGAGGGCGGATTTTTAAAATCGCAAAATAAATTCCGGGCAAAATATTGATTTCCGCGCTGCTTTATATTGCATTTTGCGGCGCCTGTGATATAATTACAAGCAAAGATTAAAGAGAAGGGAACGTGCTTTATGAGTGAAAAATACAGCGGAATGCCTATGAGATTTGCGCACACGGGAGTTACGCAATACGCGCCCGAAAACACGCTTGAGGCGTTTAAAAAGGCGGCGGAGCTCGGCTGCGAGGGCATCGAGCTCGATATCAACAACTGCGGCGACGGCGAGATAATCGTAACTCACAACTCAAATCTCGGCTACATGACTTTTGACAAGCACCTCGATTCGCTTAAGGATATGACCGCGGAGCAGGTAAAGCAGTTTGATATTCCTTACCGCAACGCGCTCAAGCTCCACAATCCTCCCGTGCCCTGGACCGAGCATCTCGGCGGCAGAAGAGTGCAGCTGCCCGACGGCGACCTTGAAGACAGAGTGACTCATCTCATAACCTTCCCCGAGTTTGACAAGTGGCTTTCAACCGTTGATTACGACCTTACGGTTGAGGTTGAGTTCAAATGCACGGGAATGTGCGACCGCATGGACGAAATACTCGCTTCTTCCGACAACGTTTCGCAATATATTTTCTTCTCGGGCGATATGGACGTATTGAACGAGATGCAGGAGCATTACCGCGCGAAGGGCAAGCCCGAAGGCTTAAGGCTCGGCGCGAACATCAGATTAATAAACGACGAAACGATGGCTTTCGTTAAAAACGCCGACCTTTACGAGGTGGGCCTTAACAACGAAGCGTTCACAAAAGAAGACGTCGATATGCTTGCCGAAATGGGCATAAAAGTGTTTTCAAACCTCGGCGACTACGTAGAGTGGTGGGCTCAGCTCGCTCCGATGGGAGTTACGGGCTTTAAGACGAATTATCCCCAGGCTTATATCGAGTGGTGGAGCTCCACTCAAAAATAATCGGGCAAATCCGCCCGTTTCAAGAAAGAGAATTTTAAGACATGAAAAGCGTGATTTCTTTACTGCGCCGCTCCCTCACTCTGATTATGGCGGCAGTCGCGGCGTTCGGCGGCATGTTCGGCGGCTCTGCCGGCGTTAAGGAGGGCTCTGCCGCGCTCGTAAACGAATATGAATACAATCTCGAAACAGGGCTCTGCTTCGGGCAGGGGCTCGCCTGCGACGGCGAATATTTCTACGGCTTCGGCGCTCTCAAGCCTCTCGATTACAACTGCATAACCAAGATTAACGCTCTCACGGGCGAGGTCGTTGAGATAAACGAGCTTTGCCTTCCGAGGGAGCTCGTGCTCAAAGGATATTCTCACCTCGGCGACGGCTGTGTTGTTGACGGCAGGCTCTATATAGCGCTCGAGGATTTCGGCTTTCGTCATCCCGCGGTCGCGATTTACAGCGCCGACACTCTGGAATTCATTGAATATCACGTGATACCCGACGAATGCAGGGGCAACGGCAGAATTCCGTGGTGCGCAATAAAGGACGGCACGCTTTATTTCAGCCAGTCAAACGACGTGGACGAAATCAGAATGCTGAACCTCGAGGATTTCAGCTTCGCGGGCGTTATAAAGCTCGACAAAACCCTCTATAAGATGCAGGGCGGCGAATTTTGGGACGGCAAGCTTTACGTTGTCACAAATTCCGAAAAATACGATAAGCCCGTTTTCGAAATTGACATTGAAACGGGCTCCGTTCAGACGAAATTCATAAGGAACGTGGGCGCTCTCGACATGGAGGGCGAGGGAATAGCGATTTGCCCCCTGCCGGACGGCAGCTTGTTCCACATTCTTGACGTGGGCGCGGTCGTGCGCCTGAGCAGCTTCGCGCTGTAATCAAATCAAAAACGAAACGAAATAAAACACGGCGCGGACAAATCGTTCGCGCTTTGTGAATTTCATCGTTCACGCGGCTTATTCCGTCTGTTTACAAGCGGCGAAATATATGTTATAAATGAATTAACAAGAGGGCGTCAGCCCCGTAATTTATGAAACGGAGAAGTTATCATGGAAAAAATTCTTACCGACGGCAGAGTTTTTATCGACGAATACGGCAGGCAAAGAATTTTTAACGGAGTAAATCTTTGCGACAAGGGCAAATTCAAAAAGGGCGACGAGCGCAAAACCTACGAGCTCGATTTTGACGAAAGAGTTATTTCACGCCTTGCCGACAACGGCTTCAACATCGTTCGTCTGGGAATTATCTGGGACGCAATAGAGCCTCAGCCCGGCAAATACGACGAGGAATATCTCGACAAGGTGCAGAAGGTCGCCGATCTTTGCGCAAAATACGGCATTTATTTCTACCTTGATATGCATCAGGACCTCTTTGCGGGCGTTGACAACGGCGCAGGCGGCGACGGCGCTCCTCTCTGGGCTTGCAAAACTGGCGGAGCGGAATTTCAGCCGGCAAGAGTCGTGTGGGCAGAGGGCTATTTCTGGGGCAGAGCCGTGCAGAATTCTTTTACGGCGTTTTGGAATAACGAAGAAATCGACGGCGTTCCGCTGCAAACCTATTATTTCAATATGTGGAAACACGTTGCCGAGAGATTTAAAGACCATCCGGCGCTCTTCGGCTTTGACATAATGAACGAGCCCTATCCCGGAGTTGACGGCGGCAAGGTGTTCAGAAAGCTCATCGGCGGAGCGGTCAAAACGGGAATTTTCGACAGGCGTTTCAGCGTTAAGCAGGCGGCGAAAAATCTCATTCACGGCGACGTTATCAAATGCCTCGACCCGTTTGACGATTACACTCTTCTTCGCGAGGTTACGAAAAACGGCGACGAGCTTATCAAAAAATTCGACACCGGCGTTTACTCGCGCTTTATAGACGGAGCCGCCGAGGCGATCAGAGAGGTAACGGATAACGGCATCATAATGATGGAAAACAGCTATTATTCAAACCTCGGCATTCCTTACTCGACTCCCGCGGTCACCGTTAACGGCGAGAGGGAGAAAAAGCTCTGTTTTGCCCCTCACGCTTACGATTTCATGGTCGATACGCCCGCTTACAAATACGCGAGCGACAGCAGAGTGGGCGGCATTTTTGACGAGCACAGAAGAAGCCAGCAAAGGCTTGACATGCCTCTGATAGTCGGCGAATGGGGCGGCTCGAGCGAGGGCACCGAATGGCTGCACCACATAAGATATCTGCTTGACAAATTCGATTCCTTCTGCTGGGGCCAGACGTATTGGGCTTATCACGACGGTTTGCTTGATTCCCCCATAATGGCGGATTTAAACAGAACTTTCGCGAAGGCGGTCACGGGCAGAATAGACGGCTACCGCTTTGACAGAGAAAAGAAAGAATACACTCTCGAATTCACTCAGGAGGGCAAATTCAGCGAGCCCACCGTAATTTACATGCACGCCGAGCCCGTCAACATAGAAGCAACGGGCAAATATCAAATCAAGGGCAAAGAGCTTATTCTCAAAACGAAGCCCGGCAAAAACAAGGTAGTTATCGGCTACTAAAAGGTGATAAAAAATGAAAAACGGCATAAAAATCGGCAAATACAGGGTGTCGCCGAAGCTGTTTATCGCGCTCGCAGCGCTCATAATCGCGGTTGCAGGAGCAGTCGCGGGAGTTTCGGCGCTGAGGCGTTCGGGTGAAAAAAAGGCTGCCGAGCAGCTCGGCTGCACGTTTGACACAACCGTTTTCGGCGGCTTCTCAAACGTTGAATGCCTCAATGAAGCCATTGCGGTCTATACCGATTCAAACGGCAAAAAGGGGCTCGCGTCGCTTGACGGCACGGTAACGCAGCAGGCAGGCCTCGATTCCGTTTACACCGCGAGCGAAAAATGGAGAAACGTGAAATACGTGTGCGAGGGCTCGCTCTCGGAATATCCGCTTCTCATAGACCCCGAAACGGCAGTCGTTACCACGAGGCAGTATCACGGGCCGAAGGAGCCCGAAAAAACGGCTTACTGGAGCGCCACCGCCAATCATTTAGCGTGGTATGACGAGCTCGGCTACGCGGGAGAGGTGCAGATTGCCGAAGCGGGGCTCGCGAAAGGGCTTTATCCCGTGCAGGCGTCGCCCGAGGACTCAAAGAAATTCGGATATATAAACCAAAATCTCGGGCTCGAAATCGCTTTGCTTTATGACGGCGCGGGCGAATTCAGCGAAGGGCTTGCGCCCGTGCTCAAAGGCGGAAAATGGGGCTACATAAACGAAAAGGGAGTAGCCGCCATAGACTATGAATTTGACAATGTGGGCGAAAACGGAGCTTACGGCTTTGTCAACGGCCTCACGCCCGCGAGGAAAAACGGATATTGCGGCATAATAAACCGCAAGGGAGAAGCGGTAGTCAGCTTTGAGTTCGATGAAATCCTTCAGGGCAAAAACGGAAAATACATCGCAAAAAAAGGCGGCGTTTGGGGAGTTATCACCGTTAACGAGAGCATCGTTGAGGCGGAGAGCACCTCGATTACCGAGCCTGCCGAAGAAAGCGTTATGCAGGGCAACTATAAAGTGGTCACCTCCGGCAGCTATTTGAATTTAAGAGCCGCGCCCGACGTTAATTCGGCATCGCTCGAGCGCATACCGAACGGCTCCGTGATAACCGTTACGGACTTTACGGACGGCTGGGCTTACACCACTTATAACTCCGCTTCCGGCTGGGTGAGCATGAGCTATATCAGTCAAATCGAAACCGGCTCCGCCGCCTCACAGGCTGACGGATAACGGAAATATACGAAAAATTCTTGACAAACGGGAAAATGATGTTATAATTGTTTATAACAAGTGCAAAACTTGTTTTTGTTTGTGAGCAAAAAGCCATCCGGTAAAATGCGTAGAATGTTCATCGTTCTGCGCATTTTACCATTTAAGATAAAATTTTTCGCAAAGCTTCGCAATTTTCCGCATACGTACATGTTGTTTATATAATATATTACCTTACTATATATTGCGCTTCGGGCGGCGTGCATTTTCGCGCGGCCCCGGAAGCCCTTAAAATCAAAGAAAAGGGTGTCAAAATCTTTTGAAAAAAAGTCTTGACATCCTTTTTGTATTGTGGTACAATTTCGTGGCATACCGAGACGTGGGTGAATTATGCCCTGTCGGCGGTATATGATATGCGATGATACGGGAGGTGGCCGCCCTTTGAGGCGGGGAATTTCCGTGGAGTATGTCCGATTTCAAACCGGGCGAAATTTTATTCCGTCGGCGCGCGGCGCCGCGGCAGCTTTCGTTTGCCCATAGAGGCATAAGTCTGCCTGCCGCTTATCGGGGTTTTTCGTCACAGTGCTCAAAAGGCAGCCTGCTTGCGAGACTGCGCGCTTTGAGTGCAATGATGAAAAATGCCGTTAACAGCGATGTGTGTCAACTGCGCGCTCTTCCCTGTGCGCGCTTCGGAATAACTTAAGAGCAAATCAGCTACCCGGAAAGTGTTTTCCGGTTTTTGAATCGGGAGGGTTGAAACACCCGGGTCAGTTTTAAAAAATTTGCTTGCCCGCCAAATTTTAAGGAGGCAATCCAAATGGCAGTTAAGGGAAAAATCAGAATCAGACTTAAGGGCTACGATCACACACTCGTAGACAAGTCGGCAGAAAAAATTGTTGAGACCGTTAAGAGAACGGGCGCCGAAGTTTCGGGCCCCGTGCCCCTTCCCACCGAGAAAGAGGTCGTTACGGTCCTTCGCGCCGTTCATAAGTATAAGGACAGCCGCGAGCAGTTTGAGCAGAGAACACACAAAAGACTCATTGACATTATCAGACCCACCAGCAAAACTGTTGAGGCTCTTAATGCTCTTGAGCTTCCCGCAGGCGTTGACATTGAGATAAAGCTTTGATCTCACAGTAAGCGCAATGCAGGTCAAGTTGGCGCTTAAAACGGCGTCAACCAATAACCAAAGGAGGATGCAAATATGCAAAAAGCAATCATCGGCAAGAAGATCGGCATGACTCAGATCTTCGATGAAAAGGGAAACGTTATTCCCGTAACGGTCGTTGAAGCAGGCCCCTGCAACGTAGTTTCCAAGAAGACTCTTGAAAACGACGGCTACGAAGCGGTTCAGCTCGGTTTCGGCGACATCAAGGTTCAGCGCGTCACGAAGCCCATGATGGGTCACTTCAAAAAGAACGACGTTGCTCCCAAGAAGACGCTCAAAGAATTCAAGTTCGACGACATTAACAGCGTTAATATCGGCGACACCATCACTGCCGACGTTTTCGCGGCAGGCGATAAGGTTGACGTTGTCGGCACGAGCAAGGGCAAGGGCACCGCAGGCGCCATCAAGAGATGGAACTTCGGCAGGCTCAAAGAGTCCCACGGTACCGGCCCCGTCGCAAGGCACGCCGGCTCACTCGGCGCCTGCTCCGATCCCTCAAGAGTTTACAAGGGAAAGAAGCTCGCCGGTCACCTCGGCTGCGAGAGAGTTACCATACAGAACCTTACGGTTGCTAAGGTTGACGCGGAAAATAATCTGCTTGCCATCAAGGGCGCCATCCCCGGCCCCAAGGGCGGCATAGTATTCGTTCGCGACGCTAAGAAAGCATAAGGAAAGGAGTAGAAAACAATGCCTAAAGTATCAGTATTTGACATGTCGGGCAGCAAGGTTTCCGACCTTGAGCTTGCCGAGAGCGTTTTCGGCATCGAGCCCAACATCCCCGCAATGCATCTTTGCGTGGTTGCCTATCTGGCCAATCAGCGTCAGGGCACACAATCTACCCTTACCAGATCTGAAGTCAGCGGCGGCGGCAAGAAGCCCTGGAGACAGAAGGGCACAGGCCGCGCAAGGCAGGGTTCAACGAGAGCTCCCCAGTGGTATCACGGCGGCATAGCTCACGGCCCCAAGCCCCGCAAATATCATAAGGACGTTAATAAGAAGGTCAGAAGGCTTGCAATGAAGTCCGCTCTTTCCGCCAAGGTTGCGGATGAGGAGCTCATCGTGCTTGACTCCCTCAAGCTCGAAGCCATAAAGACCAAAGAGATGGTTAAGGTCGTCAACGCTCTCGAGACCGGCAAGAAGGTTCTCTTCGTTCTTCCCGAGAAAGACGACATCGTTTACCGCTCAGCCCGCAACATCGCAGGCGTTAAGACCACTCTTGTAAACACACTCAACGTTTACGATATCCTTAATTGCGACACCGTAGTGCTGCTCAAGGATGCCGTGACCAAGATAGAGGAGGTATACGCATGAGCAAGGCACCGGAAAGCATAGTCATCCGTCCCATCATCACCGAAAACAGCATGGACGGCGTTGCAGATCGCAAGTACACCTTCGAGGTCGCTAAAGACGCTAACAAAATTGAAATAGCCAAGGCTGTTGAAGCTCTTTTTGACGTTGAAGTCAAGAAGGTAAACACCGTAAACGTATCGGGCAAGCTGAGAAGATACGGCCGCTTCGAGGGCTATACGGCATCAAGCAAGAAGGCAATCGTGACCCTTACCGAAGGCTCCAAGACAATCGAGTTCTTCGACGGAATGATGTAATAAACAAGAAACCTTTAATTTCGGCGGTAAGGTATGGAGCCGAGGCTCCGCAAAGCCGCTGTATAGGAGAGTGTAAAAATGGCTATTAAATATTACAGACCGACCACTAACGCAAGGCGTAATATGTCGGTCACCGACTATTCCGAGCTCTCAAAGGTTGCTCCCGAAAGAAGCCTTCTTGTTTCCCTCAAGAAGAACAGCGGACGCAACAGCTACGGAAGAATCACCGTTCGCCACAGAGGCGGCGGAGTTCGCACCAAATATCGTGTTATAGACTTTAAGAGAGATAAGTTTGACGTGCCCGCAACGGTTGAAAGCATCGAGTACGATCCCAACCGTTCGGCGTTCAT
>CAJOLX010000033.1 GCA_905235625.1 uncultured Clostridia bacterium | reverse complement strand
GTATCTGCTCTGCTACGCGTGGTCGAAAGAGCGTGTGGTGACGAAGCCCGCGCCGAAGGTGAAGGGCCAGGCGAAGAAGACGGTCAAGGTGCTCTTAAAGAGCCGTCCGTTTATCGCGGTCTGCATGGCGAGCATGCTCTTCCTTGCGGCGCAGATGTTCTCACAGAGCTATTACAGCTACCTGTTTAACTATTATTTCAACGCGCCGCAGCTTACGATGCTTCCGACGGTCTGCCAGTACCTGCCGGTGGCGGTGGTGATGTTTTTCGCGAGCAAGCTGGGCAACCGCTTCGGACGCCGCGACGTCTGCGCGTACGGCATGCTTGTGGCGGGCGGATTCAACCTCGTGCTTTTCCTGATGGGCACGAAGAGCGTCTGGCTCTACATCTTTGTCTGCCTGATGTCCGGCATCGGTTCCGCGTTCATGTTCCTGCTGGTGTGGGCGCTCGCGACGGACGCGATCGATTACAATGCGGTGCATTATGACCTGCACGATGATGCGACGAGCTACGCGTTCTATTCCTTTACCAGAAAGCTCGGCCAGACCGTGGCTGCGATTCTGGTCAATATGGCGCTGCTTACAATCGGGCTTATTCTTTCCGCCCTCATAAGCTTCCTGTTTACCGCCCGCCGCATCCGGAGCATCAAGCGCCTCGGAGAACTGGCTGAGGGAAGAAGCGTTCCTTTCCGTTTTAAGGACGAATATGCCTATATCGGCAGCCTGCTTACGAATTCAGCCCACAAAATCAGCACTCTGACCACCCATATGGAAGATTACATGGGTATTATTCGCAACCAGAACCTGATGCTTATTTTAAACGGCGCGGTGCAGGACCGAAAGACGGCAAACCGTCTGCTGAATGTCAGCGGACAGGAATTAACGGAGGAATACTTCTTTGTCGGCGTCATCTGTGCGGACGGATTATCCGGCCGGCGGGAGGAGTTCAGCCGGCTGATAAAAAATGAACTGATCTGTTTTCTGGAGGGACAGCACAGGGAATCATCCGCATTTCTCTGGGAAACGACCAACAGGGATGAAAACGGCGAATTTTCGGGCAGAACTCAGCTTAAAAAGGTGCCGAAGCTCGGGCCCAAGGCTTATGAGCAGTGCGCCGGCTTTTTGAGAATACCCGATAGCAAAAATGCTCTTGACCACACCGGAGTGCATCCCGAGAGCTACGAAGCGGCAAAAGCTCTGCTCGGGCTCTTCTCCTACACCGAAAACGACATCGGCACGCCCGAAATATCCGCTCTCAAGGCGAGCGTTGAGCTTTTGGGCGAAGAAAAGGTGGCGGAAAAGCTCGGCATAGGCGTACCCACGCTAAAGGATATTGTCAAGGAGCTGATAGCTCCCGGCAGAGACCCGAGAGACGAGCTGCCTCCCCCGATGCTCAGAACGGACGTTATGGACATTAAAGACCTTCGCCCCGGAATGGAGCTCAAAGGCACCGTCAGAAACGTGACGGATTTCGGAGCTTTTGTCGATATAGGCGTGCATGAAGACGGCCTCGTTCACATTTCGCAGATAACCGACAAATACATAAAGCACCCCTCCGAGGTGCTGAAAGTAGGTATGGTCGTCACCGTTTGGGTGCTTAACACCGATGTGGCAAAGGGAAGAATATCGCTCACGATGAAGGAAAAGAATCGTCCTCAATAATGTGGACTTCCGTATTAAGCGAAGAACAAAGTGCCTCTGATGGGGACTTCCGTCTTAAGCGAAGAACAAAACGAAAAAATTGTTGATAAATTTAGCAGAGCGTGGATTTTAAAATCTACGCTCTGCTTTTTAACTTTTAAGTATTTTAAAATTCCATATTTATATTTTTCGTTTTTCGACGTTTTTCCGTCCTTGCCGTGCAACAGCACTGTCTACGGACGGAGAAAACGCCGTCTTCATCTTAATACAAAAGTCCTTGCAAGTGGTAAACCAATTTTATAAGGATGCTCTCGCATAAGAGTCTAACGCCTACGGCGTGTATAAGGGTCTTCGACGAGGATATCGCCACACCCGGCACTGCGTGCCACCCTCTCCGTGCTTGGAGAGGGCCAAGAGGTGCGGCGGCTCCGAAAGCTACTGCAACGGAATAAAAGCTCGGTGGATAGGTAAAGCATCCTTATATTTTGCTTGAGAGTTTAATACAGTTTTGATTAAAAATGTTTTTATCATCTTGATATTTCTCTGCTTACAGTCAGCTTTTGCTTAAGTTAAGAGGCTGTTGGTAAACAGAGGCTGAGAGGTAGAAATGGCCCTCTCCAAGCACGGAGAGGGTGGCACGCAGTGCCGGGTGTGGCGATAGTCTCGGCGAAGCCCAATATAAAATAAAAAACGGGGTCCCCGAAAAGTTGAAAAACTTTTTGGGGAGAGGAGGAGCAGCGGAGCGAGTGAGTTTTCGCGCGGACAAGCTTTTGATAGGCGCGGAAACGAGCGATACGCAGCTTGCGACGACGAACGAAAGCCCTTATGGTTGCTGAACCGATTTTATGAATCCATTATCACATATAACGCCAAATACTGCCCGACAGCTGCAATCCAACTATATTTAAATGTTTTTTTCATTTTAATGTCCTGATTTTTTCCTGAATTTTAATGCGCTGAATTCATTATTGCAACTTACTTTCTCATAAATCGGAAGCAAAAAGGCATATCATTTTTTTAAGATACTCATCCGAGATGTGTTCCTTATTGAAATCTATTTCAATGAACATATTTTCACTTCTGAATATTGTTTGAGAAGCAGAGTTAATTAACTCTTTCGTAATCGTATTAAACTTGTTCACAGAATCCTCAACAGAAAACGGTAAACCGGCAATGAAATCATAATAACCGTACATGTTATTTAAATCAGACGGATTATCATAGTATTTCCGCATATTAAGAGTAGAAAAAACAATTGATGATTTAAACTCTTCTTCGGTAATTCCCGATTTGAATTCTTTGAGCAAATCAAAAAACAGTTTTAAGCTTTCGATGAGCCTTTCGTCTTGAATACTCCAGCTGATTGTCAAATTGCCGTATGTGCCGTATTCTTTAACTTTGGAATCAATTTCATAAACCATTCCTCGCTCGTCTTTCATTGCAAAGGAAAGCTTTGAGCCGTCTCCGTTGCAGAAAGCATCGAACATAATCATTACGTTCGTCCAATCAACCAAGCTGAAATCAACATCAAAACATATGAAGACGTCGGCATAGTTTTCATCGCCGCCGCAAAAAATTAAATCATCCAAGCTTCGGTTATATGCGGTTGGAGGAATAAGATTGATTTGGGGCAAATTGACATTTGACTTATGCTCTTCAAGCGATGAATATATATCGGAAAGGTCAGAATCACTTATATTACCGGTTACCGCAAAGCAGCAATTACCGCAGTTAAAAAACTTGTTTTTCCACTCATTAACGTCTTTTGCAGTTATTCTTTTTAATGAGTCCGGTGTCCCTTTGACAGGCAATAAAAATGAATCATTGCCCATCTGCGCCGCAGACAAACAATCCGTATTGTTGCCGATTTGAGCAATCTCATTCAGGATAATCCGCTTCTCGGCTTCAACCTCTTCGTCTGACCAGTTAAAGCTTTTCAGAAATTCATTCATCAGTTCAAAAGCCGAACGAGCAAATTCACTGAGCACTGTCAATTCAAAACAAACATATTGCGCGGTTGTGTATCCGCGAATCGCTCCCCCGATAGATTCCATGAGATAATACAAATCTTTATTGCTCAAACCGTTCAGCCTTCTGAAAAACAGGTGTTCCGTAAGGTGCGTTATGCCGCAATTAATCTCGGATTCATACAATGAACCAACGCGAAAATACAATCCGAAAGAGGTTGTTGAAACAGATAGATTTTGATCTGCTATGCATAATATGGAATTGTCTGATTTTTTCGATTCTTTCATTTAATTATCAACTCCATTATGCAAGCACGCCTGCCGCAATCGGAATAATCCGCATCCGAAAATCCGTTTTGGGCAAAATAATCAACAGCACGATGTCCGTAATAAAAACGCAACAAATCCAAACAGCGCGCTACTTTTTTTCTTCCGTTTGCCGGTTGGGCTCTTCTGCCTGTGCATCCTTCAGATATACTTCCTTTGCCTTCATCAGGTGCTTGTATTCTTCCGAAATGAGGGAAGCTGCAACGCCGATAAAAAGGCCTAAGATCAAAAGTCCGCCTAACACGAAGAGCATAGAGAAAAATACGATCAAACTGCTTGTGTCAAAAAAGCAAATCCCTACCCCCATTATCGCTAACGGCACGATGCAAAATAACGCTGTGAACAGAATCGTGAAAACCGTGTTGCCAATGAATTCGCGCCTGCGTTTTTTGTAATCGGCAAGAGACAGGTGCTCGGGGATCGTTTGCGTCGACGGTGACGAATTGGCATGCCGTGCCGGTTGACGGTATCCGGTTGCCCTTTTTCCGCTGTTATTCGAATTGCCGCTGCCCGGGCCATCTTCCTTCGTGTCTCCCTCGAAGAGCCTATATGCCATAACCTTCTCTTCGGGATCGGTCCTGCCGTTGCCGTTGAAATCGAACATTCCGCCAAAGAAATCATCATTATACGGTGCCATAGACTCACCTCCTCTTGCATAAATCGGCAATTTTGAGCGTTGCGGCTGATTTTTAAAACGTTCTTTTTTTCAATAATATCAACTTTGATTGAAAAAAGCAATAAAAATGTCAAACTGCAATAAAATCGCGCAAAAATGCAGAAAATTCTTAAATTTTCGTTTGATTTTTAAATATGCCTCCGATATAACAGTGCGCTTTTTTTCGCAAAATATTACAAGACCCCGAAAAATTTATCTTGATTTTTCCGTTAAAGCTCTTGACAAGTTAAATTTAATTTGATACAATCAATTTAGCACAATCAATTAGAACGCATCGAAAGGAGAATTTGCAATGTCAATTTATGATTACAAGGTTTTAACGAGAGACGGAGAGGAATTCAGCCTCGCTTCGCTCAAGGGCAAGGTGCTGCTTATCGTAAACACCGCAACGGGCTGCGGCTTCACCCCTCAGTATGAGGCGCTTGAAGAGATTTATGAGGCTTATCACGACAAGGGCTTTGAGGTGCTTGACTTCCCCTGCAACCAGTTTGCTCACCAGGCTCCGGGCGAGGACGAGGAAATCCACGAATTCTGCACCTCAAAATATAACACGCAGTTTGACCAATTCAAAAAAATCGAGGTAAACGGCGAAAACGAATCCCCTCTTTACACGGAGCTTAAGGCGGCAATAGCCGAGGACGAGCTTAACGGCTTCAAAAACAAGGCGGCAATGGCGGCTATTTCAAAAATAAGCACCACCTGCAAAAAGCCCGGCGACATAAAATGGAATTTCACCAAATTCCTCGTTGACAGAGACGGCAACATAGTTAAGCGCTTTTCACCCATTTCAGACCCTGCCGATTTTGCGAAGGATATTGAGGCTCTGCTTTAAAAATACCCGAAAAGCGGCTTATATTAACCGAAAATTCACAAGCATTTATAACAATTACATATATACAAAGGCGCCGGGCTTCGGTTATGACCGAGGCCCGGCGTTTTCGCTTTTGTTTAGGGCAACAGCGCATAATGCGGGTGTACGGATTGTGCGGTGTTGCTTTAGAATTATTTAATTGCCATTGCCGCTTCGTAAGCGCTCCAGACAACGCTTCTCAGGTTGCCTATGCTCTTGCAGTCGCCCACGAGCTGCACGTTTTTGCTCTTTTGCGCAATAGGAGCGGGAATATAGCCCGCGCAGCTTATCACGGAATCGCAGGGTATCTCGATTTCTTTGCCCTCTTTGTCGGAGCAGATTATCGAGCCGTCTTTCACTTCCTTGAGCGCCGTTTCAAGGTAAA
The DNA here is from genome assembly GCA_905235625.1 of uncultured Clostridia bacterium. Taxonomy (GTDB): domain Bacteria; phylum Bacillota; class Clostridia; order Oscillospirales; family Acutalibacteraceae; genus CAG-177. Next base: position 14,561 of record CAJOLX010000033.1, on the reverse strand, counting down.
CGGGCACTTCGTTCAAAGCGAACCACTCTCTGAGATAGGAGGAGTTCGCGAGGCAAACGCCCTTTTGAGCGATGAGGTCGTCTTTCATTTCAACTATTATAGGCTTCTTGCCGGTGAGAGCGAGCTCGTAGGCGATTTCGCTGCCGGTAAGTCCGCCGCCGATAACGGCAACCGTTTCGCCGACTTCCTTGCCGTTTAAGTATTCGCAAGCCTCAACCATTTTTTCGTATCCGGGCACTTTTTTGAGCAGCCTCGGCACGGAGCCGGTCGCGACTATAACGGGCCCGTCGCCCAATGCGGATATATCCTTAATTTCATCGCCGAGCTTCACCGTTACGCCGAGCTTCTCCATCTGAAGCACGTACCATTTGAGCAAATCTCTGAGCTTGCCTTTGTAGGATTCCGCGCTCGCGGGGATGAAAGTGCCGCCGAGCCTGTCGGCTTTTTCGTGAATTACGGGGTCGTGACCTCTGAGCTTGAGCACTCTCGCCGCTTCCATACCGCCTATGCCGCCGCCGATTATATGCACGGTTTTGGGGCTGTCGGTCTTAACTATTTTGTGCTTATTCCACTGCATGGTTTCCGCGTTTACGGCGCATCTGGACATATGAAGAGAGTCGCTCAAATCCTGGTCGTTCGGCACGCCCTTGTAATGAGCCATATTGAAGCAGCCGTTGTGGCAAAGGATACAGGGCCTGATATCCTCTTCGCAGTCGTTTATCATCTTGGTGACCCATTCCTGGTCGGCAAGGAACTGCCTTGCGAAGCCTGCGCCGTCGAGCCTGCCGCTCTCAATGGATTCGGCGGCGACTCTCGGGTCAAGCCTGCCCGCGCAGATAACGGGGATATTTACAAATTGCTTTATGTGCTCAACGTCGGCAAGGTTTGCGTTTTCGGGCATATAGATGGGAGGATGAGCCCAATACCAGCTGTCGTAAGTGCCGTTGTCGCAGTTAAGGCAGTCGTAGCCAGCCTCTTCGAGCAGCTTAACGGCAAGCTCGCTTTCAGCCATGTCTCTGCCCACTTCCGTGTATTCTTCGCCCGGCAGAGCGCCCTGACGCATGCCCTTCGTTTTGGAAATCACGCTGTAACGCAGGGAAACGGGGAAATCGTCGCCGCATTCCCTCTTTATTGCCTTAACTATGTCGGTTGCGAAACGGTATCTGTTTTCGAGAGAGCCGCCGTATTCGTCGGTTCTTTTGTTTACGTATTTAAGAGTGAACTGGTCAAGCAGGTAGCCTTCGTGCACGGCGTGCACCTCAACGCCGTCAACTCCCGCTTCCTTGAGCATTTTTGAGCAGAGAGCGAAAGACTCAACGGTCTGCTCAATCTCAGCCTTCGTCATTTCTCTTGAAGGCAGCTTGTCGCTCCAGCGGTTGGGTGAGGGAGAAGCGGACGCCGTTATTCTGTCAAGGTTCATAACGGGCTTGCTCAGCACGTTCACAACGGGGGTGTTATAAAGCTTTTCCATCATTTCGGACACGGTGAACGACCTGCCGAATCCTGCGGTAAGCTGAACGAAAAGCTTTGCGCCGGTTTTGTGGAATTCGGGCATCCACTTGGCAAGGTCTTTATACATCTTTTTGTTTTTGTGAAGCCACTGCCCGAGCATCGGGTTATAGACGGGCTGGCATCCGGGGAGCACAAGACCTGCGTTGTTTTTTGCAACGTTCATAATGAACTTCGCGCCGTCCTCGTCAAAGTGGTTCTTTTCCATCCACCCGAAAAGGTCGGTGCCGCCCATGCTCGTGAGCACGATTCTGTTTTTGATTTCACAGTTTCCGATTTTCCACGGCGTGAAAAGGGGCTCTAATTTCTTGTCCATACTGTTCCCTCCGTAATTTCACTTTGCGCCGGGCGATATTTCGCTCGCGGCAGGCAAAACTATAATAACAATATTATAATACCACATCGCGTGAAAAATAAAAAGCATTTTTTGCTCCGAATTCTCCGTTTTCGAAAATTTGTATTCCGGTATAATTTTTCGGCGGAAAATCACTTTTTTATCAATAACTTCTTGTACCTCGCAAAATAGTGTGATACAATATCGAAAGCAATTAAAAAGACTGATTGCAAACTTAATTTTTCAGCCTCGGAAGGGAGCAATTTCAATGGTAAACGGAAAAATCGGAGCCGCTGTCATCGGTTACGGCGGAATGGGCGGCTGGCACACCAACAAAATCGGAAACGATATGAAAGACGAAGCGGTGCTCGTGGGCATTTATGACATTAACCCCGAGAGAAACGCCGTTGCCGAAAAGAACGGCATTCACGCATTCGCGAGCCGCGAAGAGCTGCTTTCGGATGAAAGAATAGACATCGTCACTATCGCAACGCCCAACGATTTTCACAAAGAAATTGCCATTGACGCGCTCGAGCACGGCAAAAACGTGATAAGCGAAAAGCCCGTCGCGATGAACAGCGCGGAGCTTGAAGAAATGATAGCCGCCGCGAACCGCTGCGGAAAGCTTTTCACCGTGCATCAAAACAGGCGCTGGGATGAAGACTATCTCACAATGAAAAAGCTGCTTGATACCAACGAGCTCGGCCCCGTTTTCAGAATAGAATCCAGAGTGCAGGGCTCAAGAGGCGTGCCGGGCGACTGGCGCAACATGCCCGAGCACGGCGGCGGAATGGTACTTGACTGGGGCATTCACCTGCTTGACCAGGCGCTTATGATGACCCTGCCGAGAAAGCTCAAGAGCGTTTACGCAGAGCTCACTTACGTGACCAACGAAAACTGCGACGACGGCTTCAGAACCACGCTTATTTTTGACGACGGACTTTCATTTTACGTTGAGGTCACAACGAGCAACTTCATTGAGCTTCCGCTCTGGTACATGCTCGGCGAAAACGGCTCAGCCGTTATCAACAACTGGCAGTGCGACGGCGAAGTGGTCAAGGTTTCCGACTGGGAAAACAGAGACGCAGTGCCCATCGTTGCGGGCGCCGGCATCACCAAGACCATGGCTCCGAGAACGGACGACACCATTAAGCGCTATCCTCTGCCCGTGCAGAAGGCGGACTGGGGCGAATATTACAAAAACGTGTTTGCTTACATCAGAGGCGAGAGCGACATAATCGTTACCCACAACCAGCAGAGAAGACTTATGAAGCTTGTGGAAACCATATTTGAATCCGCCGCCAAAAACGAAGTTATCGAGTTTGAAGATATAGACCTGTAAAAAACGCAGGGTGCGAGCTTTATTGTTCGCACCCTGCTTACTTATCTAAACAAAATTTTCGTTTTGTTCTTCGCTTAAGACGGAAGTCCCAAAGTCCCCAAAGTCGTCACTTCGTTCCGAAGATTCTGTCGCCGGCATCACCGAGTCCCGGGCAGATGTAGTCGTCTTCATTAAGCTCTCTGTCAAGATTGCCGATGTAGATGGGAACGTCGGGATGAGTGCTGTGAAGCTTCTCAACGCCTTCGGGAGCGGCGATTATGCACATAAACTTAATGTTTTTGCCGCCGCGCTCTTTTATCTGGTCTATTGCGTCCACCGCGGAGCCGCCCGTTGCGAGCATGGGGTCGAGCACTATTATCGTGCGCTCCTCAATGGGTTTGGGCAGCTTGCAATAATAAGGAACAGGCTCATGGGTGACCTTGTCGCGATACATGCCGATGTGGCCGACTTTGGCAGTGGGGCAAAGGGAAAGCAAACCCGGCACCATGCCGAGACCGGCTCTGAGGATGGGCACTATCGCAAGCTTTCTGCCGGCAATAACGGGGGTCGTGCAGGGTTCAATGGGGGTTTCAACCTCAATATCCTCCAGCGGCAGGTCCGCGAGCGCTTCGTAGCCCTCAAGCATCGCGATTTCTTCAACGAGATTGCGAAACTCGTTTGTGCCCGTGCTTTTATCTCTGAGCATTGAAATTTTGTGCTTGATGAGCGGGTGAGTCATAATAAATACGTTGTCCATGTCCTTGATTTCCATAAGTCTGTTTCCTCCGTTGTTATATTTTAAGTTTTTCTTTTGAATTATTTGCCGAAATTCTCTTCAAGAGCCGTTACCTGAGCGATGCGCCTTATGTGGCGCTCCTCATTGCTGAACGGAGTGTCAAGGAAAATATCCACAAGCTCTATGGCTTTTTCGGGGGTGACGACCCTGCCGCCGAGGCAGAGCATATTCGCGTCGTTATGACGCCTTGTCATTTCCGCCGAGAAAGCGTCCGAGCAGCAAGCCGCTCTGATGCCTTTAACCTTGTTTGCCGCCATGGATATGCCTACGCCCGTGCCGCAGAAGAGCAAACCGAGCTCGCACTCGCCGCCGGCAACCGCTCTCGCCGCCTTTTCGGCGTAAACCGCGTAATCGCACGAATCGGGAGTGTAGGTGCCGAAATCCTTATATTCGATGTTTCTCTCGTCAAGGTGAGCCTTGACGCAGTTTTTAAGCTCGAGGCCTGCGTGGTCGTTACCGAGTGCTATCATAGTTCTTCTCCTTTTTTCTTCAGCAATAATTCTCTCTCAGCCTGAGAGGGCCTTATATATCCAGGCTCAAGCAGAGCGGAGTCAATGAATTTGCCGCTTTCGAGGGCGGCGAGACCCACTCCGTAAGCCCTTTGATACCTTCTGTTTTCGTCGGGGATAACGGCGTTCGGGGCAAGTTCTTTAAAAACGTCGGCGCAAACCGGCGCGCCGTCGCCGCAAAGGTAAACCTTGCCTTCGTATGCCGACAGAGCCCTCGCCGTTTCTTCGGCGCTTTGGGCGCTGTCTTCGGTAAGACGCTCGACTTTGCCGGAGCTTACCTTAAAGAGAGCGGTGTAAACCTGACTGCGCCTTGCGTCCATGAGCGAGCATACAACGCACTCTTCGTCGGTGAAATTATACGCCATCGCCTCAAGGGTAGATATTCCCGAGCAGGGCAGATTTTTGGGGAACGCCAGCCCCTTTATTGCGGAAATGCCTATTCTTACGCCCGTGAAAGAGCCCGGGCCGCTGCTCACGGCAAGCGCGTCAATATCGTCAAACTCAATGCCGCACTGCGAGAGCGTGTTGTCAACCATAGGCATAAGAGTGCGGGAATGAGTGAGCCCGGCGTTTACAAAGCATTCGCTCACAAGCGTTTTGCCGTCAAGCACCGCCACGGAAGCGGTCTTTGCCGAGCAGTCAATCGCAAGCAATTTCAATATCGTCACATCCGGTCAATTCAATAATTCTGTGCGTTTCTTCCGCGGTTTTGATTATATTCACTCTCACGCAGTCGTCGGGCAAAGCGTTTTCGATGTTTTCGCTCCATTCGATTATGAGGGTCTGCCCGGCGTCGAGATAATCCGAAAAGCCGGTTGAATAAAGGTCATCCCAGCTCGTTATGCGATACATATCAAAATGATAAACCGTTTCGCCTTCGGAAGAATATTCGTTTACAAGGGCGAAGGTAGGGCTGCTCACGTGAGCGTTTATTCCCCTGCCCTTAACGAAGCCCGAGGTAAACGCCGTTTTGCCTGCGCCCAGGTCGCCGAAAAGCGCCACAACGCTGCCCTTCGGCAAAGCCGCGCCCAACGCAAAGCCTATCGCTTTGGTTTCGTCGGCGCCGAAAGATTCAATAGTTTTCAAAACGCACCACCTAAAAAATTATATCACTTCATTCCGCCGTTTTCAACATTGAAGAAAGCAAAATTCGACATTTGAGCAAAGTTTTGTTTAAATTTATATTTTCTCTTGAATTTGCCTTAACGATATTATAAAATAAATACATAAATTATTGTGAGGAGGCAGTTGAATTGAGCATCGAAAACGAAACGTACTCAACCCCGACCGAAAAATATGCAAGCGAGGCGTATGACATAGTTCAATACGCCGAAAAAGAAATCGGATCCAGGCTTCCCGGCTCCGACGGTGAAAAGAAATTTGCCGATTACATGGGCAAAAAGCTCGAGGACATAGGCATTAAGCCCGTAAAAGAGGAATTTTCAGTTTCTCCCAGAGCCTCTATAGGCGGCATTCCCTACGCAGGCTACGCCGGAATAATCCTCTGCGTCGCTTATTATTTTGCGCGCCACATGCCCGCAGTCTGGTTCCCTATGGCTTTTCTCAGCCTTCTCGTCATAGTGTGGCTCGTGGTGAGCGTGTTCCTTTATCACACCTGCTTTGATATGTTTTTTAAGAGAGAAATCTCTCAAAACGTTTACGGCGAGCTCACCCCTCCCGACGGCGAATATGACTACACGATAATTCTCTCAGGTCACACCGACACAAGCTGGTGCTGGAAGCATTCGGAGCATTCCTTCAAGCACAGAAACAACCCCGTAAAGGGCATGGTTGAAACTTACGCCAAAGTAGGCTTCGGCGCCGTCTGCTTCTTCGTGATGGCGCTCACGTCAATATTTATGGCTGTCGTTCTCGGCGCATACACCCTTTCGGGAGCAGAATGGGCTTACAACATTCTTAATTCTCAGGGCTACGATGTTTTTCAAAACGTTATGATATTTGTGCCGATGGTCTGCGCCGTAGGCTGCTGCTTCGTCACAATGTGGGCTGATCCCGACCCCCGCAACGCCTCAAGAGGCGCTATGGACAACGCTACCGGCATAGCGCTCAGCTATGAGGTTATCAAATATTTCAAGGAAAATCCCGAAAAGCTCCCCCCGAGATGCCGCATAATCGACTTTAACTGCGGCTCGGAAGAAGCGGGTCTCAGAGGCTCCAAAGCCTTCACCGAGCAGCACAAGGGCGAGCCCATACTCGACAACGCCTGGAATATCAACACTGACTCCGTTGCCGACAAGGATTATTTTGAGGTCGTTATCAAAGACGACTGGCAGTTCACGAGATTTGACAAAGACCTCGAAGAAATGTTTAAGCAGACCTTTGACGAGCTCGGCATTGAGAGCAAAACGGGCGGATGCATCCACAACCCCGTAGGCGGATGCGACAGCACCCCCATGACCAAGGCGGGCATAAAGTCCGTTACCTTCGCGGCGCAAAACCCCGTGCTCACTTATTATTACCACACCTGGAGAGACACCTCCGACAGATTTGAGCCCGAAACCGTAGGCAAAGGCTTTGACGTAATACTCGGAGTTATTGACAAAATTGCCCGTTTCCAGGAAGAAAACGGCTTTAACGGCCCTCAGAAATAATAACGGAGGACATTATGAAAAGCAAAAGAACATTCGTTAAGCTTCTTTCCGCGCTCATTGCTCTGCTCATGGTTTTCTCGTCAATCGGCTTTGCCGCAAGCGCCGAGGAGTCAATCGGAACGGCTAAAAACGTGATTCTTTTCATAGGCGACGGCATGGGCGTAAACACCCTTGAATGGACCAAAGCCGAACTTGACGTTGATTTGTTCATGGACGCCATGCCTTACAAGGGCTTTTCTCAAACGGATTCAAAAAACGGCACCACAGATTCCGCCGCGGGAGCTACCGCTCTTGCCTGCGGCAAAACCGTTTATAACAGCAACCTCGGCACTCTCTCGGTGCTGATAGACGGCAACGGAGCGACGGTCAGCAGCTACATGAACGTGAGCGAGGTTGCCAAAAAGCTGGGCAAAAAAGCCGGCATAGTCACCTCGGACGAGAACTCCGGCGCAACCCCCGCAGGCTTCAGCGTGCACACCTATAAGCGCACCCTCAGCGAGGAAATAACCCTGCAGCAGATGAACTGCGGCCTTGACCTTATCTGGGCTGCGAACAACGGAATATCGGTCAAGGAAGATTTTGAAAACGCCGGCTGGACTTACAGCTCCACCATGCTCGAGCTTCAAAATCTTGAGGACGATAAGCCCTCCTTTGCCGCGATAAACGGGCCCATTTATTACGAAACGGGCAGCAAGGCGGACGCTCCTCTGAGCGCTCTTACCACTATGGCGATAAAGCGCCTTGACAATGAAGACGGATTTTTCCTCATGGTCGAGGGCGCTCACATTGACAAAAACTCTCACGCCAACAACAAAAAGCAGATGATGAAGGCTGTGCTCGAGTTTGACAAAGCCATAGCGAACGCCGTTAAGTTTGCCGAAGAAGACGGCAACACGATAGTTATCGTCACTGCCGACCACGAAACGGGCGGCATCACGTTTAACGAAGAAAAGGGCGAATACGAATACACCCTGACGGGTCACAGCGGAGCGGACGTGCCTCTGCTCGTTTACGGCTCCGACGAGCTCGTAAAAGACGGCGCAGCGGTCAAAAACACCACTGTCGCGACCTTCATTGCGGGCAAGCTCGGCTACACCGAAAAATTCCCCGACGGCAAATACAATTTCCTCTTCCCCTTTGCGCTCATAGGAGCTCTCGTTAAATCAATATTCACCTGATTGTAAAAAAGAATTATTCAAAAGGCGTTCACGGCTTTGCTTTAAGCAAAATCATGAACGCCTTTAAGTTTTGTTTAAATTGAATTTTACGGCTGAGTCGGAGTGGGCTCGCTTTCGTTGGAGCTCTCAACGGTCAAAAAGTTGTTGCGCGCGGCGTATGCCCATTTCATGCCGAAAATTTTGCACATTGAATCTATCGGCACGAAGAGCTGGTCGCGGTTGCCTCTTATGACTTCTCCGCCGAGCGGCACTTCTCCGCTGTCGGTAACGGCAATGTCGCTGCCCTCAATGTAAACGGCGGTTTTGCCGTAAACGGAAAGAGTCATCTTGCCCTTCTCTCTGAGCACGTCGCCGCCGATGAACGAAATCAAAGTGCCTGCGGGCACGTACCATTGACCGTCTCTGCAAACGGGCAGAATGTCGGAAATGCCGAGCCCGGGGTCCATTCCTTTATAGTAAAGCCTCGTTCTGCCGGGCCCGAATACGGGAGCCACCTTGTGGGGCAGAATTTCATCTTTATCCTTATCTATAACGCATTCGTCAACTATTCTGCCGTCGTTGAGCGTTGAGGTGAATTTCGCCTTGTTTCCGCTTATCTCGATGAGCGTGTAAGACGCCGTAAGCTCTTCGTTGGGATAATAAGCGCAGTGCCAGATTTTATCGAGAGTTTTGGTTCCCGGCGGATTGTAGTTTCCGTTGCCGAGCTCGTAATGCACGGTGCCCTGCGACGGGCGGTCAAAGAGCTCTTCGTTCTTTATGGGATAAGTTCTCGAGAAATTGTGCTCGTGGCCCGAAAACAGCACGTCAAGCTTCTCCATGCATTCTCTCATCATCGGGTAGCCGTCGTCGTTTGAGAGATTGGAGCCGGAGTAATACATCGGAAAATGGTAGGCGCCGAACTTCCACGTTTTGCCGCAGGAGTCAATGTCTTTGCTCGCCCAATCGTTTACGATCTCGGGCTCGTTAACGCCGAAAACGTTAAAATGAGCGTTGCCGTAATTGAAGGAATAATTTTCAGGGCGCCAGCCTTCGGGGCCGTTGAGCGGATAGGAAAGCTCAAGCTGAACGTTAAAAAATTCGGCGGGCTCGGCGTAATATCTGTTCACCTCAACGGGGAAATACTGCTCAAAGCCTCTGTTGTCGTGGTTGCCGCAGCACATCATGTAGGGGCGGTATTCGATTATGCCCTTCATGCCCTCGTACATGGCGTTCCACTGAATTTCATGCTGGCCGCAGTTGGTGTTGTCGCCCGCGGTGAGAATGAATTTAACCTCGGGATGCTCTTCGAGCACGCCCTTTAAGAATTTGTTGAGCGCCGAGTAATCCGGGTCATAGTGGTCGTCGTCCTTCTGATGGTCGGATATGCAGATAAAGCTGAATTCGTCAAGATTATCCGGCTGAGTTTCAAAATAGAATTCGCCGCTTCTGTCTTTTTCACTGCCGCAGGTGTAATAGTATCTTGCGCCGCTCTTTAAGCCTGAAAGGCGGGCAAAGTGAATGACGGAGGTGTTGACGTCGCTTTTGAAAATTTTGCCTACCGCTTCGGCGCGCATAGTTTCGCCGCCCTCTTCGCGGTATTCGACATAGCCTGTTTTAACGTCTTCGCTCGTGCGCCACGTAACTGCCATGCTCGTGCGCGGGTCGTCGTAAATCGAAACCATTATATGGTCCGGTCGGGGTGTCGCAAAGCGGTAATTCGGTTTTCTCTCTTCCATTTTAAAGACCTGCCTTTATAAATCTCGCTCCGTGAGAGGGAACGGCAAGAAAGCCCGTGTTTTCAATTTCTTCATGCGCCCAAAGGTCTCTTACGAAAGGCGCGTTCGATTTGAAAGCAATGTTTCTCTCTTTGTCGTCCGTATTAAACAGAGCGGTGTATTCGCATCCGTCGCCGAGGGCGGTTCTTATTATCTCGCCCTTTCCGTCTGTCTCGCTTCGGTAAACTTCTTTGCCTGAGTGAGACGTTTTAAGCGCCTCTATGACCTCGTCGTTTGTGAGCAGCGACAGGGTGAAGTCGTCATTATCTCTCATCTCGGCGCCTATCATCAGAGGCGAACGGAAAATGCACCAAAGGGTCATGAGCGTTATCTGCTCGTCCTTTGTGAAGTTTGTGTATCTGCCGCCGTTTTCGCAAAGCTTTATGTGGCCTATCGGCAGCATGTCGCAGTCCGGCCAGGAATGCTCGCCGACACAGCCTTCCCAGAGAAGGCATCTGTCAAACATATCGCGCACTCTGTCCCAACTGTCCCAAAAATCGCCGGTGATGCGCCACATATTCGCGTTTTGCATAAGGTGCTCGCGCTCTTCAAACGGAGCGGGGCCGGGCGAAAGCGACAGCACGATGTCTCTGCCGCAGCGGTCAATGGCTTTTCTGAGCATTTCTATTTCTTTGCGCGCGGAATAAGGGTTGTGCGGCAGAAACTCGGTGTTTGCGATGTCGTCGCACTTAACGTAGTCAACGCCCCACGAGGCGTAAAGCTCAAACAGGGAGTCGTAGTATTCCTGAGCTCCGCGCGCCTCGTAATTTACGCCGTACATATCGGTGTTCCAGGGGCAAATCGAATATTGCAGAGCGATGTCTCTCGCGGTAACTCCCGGCGTTACGGTTTTTGACGCCGCATGCACCGCCTGCCTCGGAATGCCTCTCATAATGTGAATGCCGAATTTAAGGCCGAGCGAATGAACGTAATCTGCTATCGGCTTAAAGCCCTTGCCGCCCGCAGAGGAAGGGAACCTGTTTTCCGCAGGGATAAGGCGTGAATATTCGTCCATGCAAAGAGGGGCGAAATTGTGATAAGCGAAGCCGTCGGCATAAGGCTCCGACCACTGAATGTCGCACACCACGTATTCCCAGCCGTGGCTTTTAAGATTTTTTGCCATATATTCGGCGTTTCCGATAAGCTGTTCTTCATTAACGGAATCGCCGTAACAATCCCAGCTGTTCCACCCCATGGGAGGAGTTTTTGCAACTGATTTACTCATTGTTATTCCCCTTTTGCGCCCCGAGACGGGCAAACCGTTTTATAAAACTCGAGCGCCTTGTGGTTTCTTGAAAGATGTGTGAGAGCGAAGGTTTCGCAAGCTGCCGAAAGCAGCGCTTCGTCCCTCTCCGAAAGAGAAAACGAATATATTTTGTCAACGGGGTTCGCGATAACGTGCCTCATCGCGGTGAGCGCTCCCGCCGAAAGCTCCGAGCCTTCACGGCCGTGTTTTTTGCAATAAAATCTGCCGCCGTCCGCGTCAAAAACGACGTCGCCTGCGGGGTTGTCGCCGCAAATTCCGCACGAAACGAGGTTTGGCGCAAAGCCCGCGAGAGAGAGCATTTTAAGCTCCGTTACGCTCTTTAAAAACGGCTGAGTCCTTCTGTCAGATACGAGCAGCGACAAAGAGTTAAGAATAACTCTGAGCGAATCGGGCGCAGGCTCCCCCTCGGGCACGAGGTCAAGAGCCAATGAGCAGAAATACTGCCCGAGAGCAAGCTTTGAAATATCGTCTCTCAAGCCGAAAAACACTTCTTTCGGCGTTACCGAATCTATTGAATAGCTGTCTTTTCTCGGATAGAGAGAAAAGCTGCCGTAGCAAAAGGTCTGCGTGCCTGCGTTCAGCCTGCCGCTCACCTTTTTTGCTCTGTTTGCGAAGGCGCGGATAATGCCGAGGTCGGAGCTGAGCAGAGTCAAAACTCTGTCGCTTTCGCCCACGTCGCTCACCTTCAGCACGAGAGCGTCGGTTACGATTGCCATAAGCCACCTCAATCAAGGCCGAAATTGTGAATAAGGCCTTCTCTGTTTCTCCAGCCTTCCTTCACCTTGACCCAGCACTGAAGATTGATTTTGCAGCCGAAGAAATTTTCCATGTCCTGTCTCGCCATGGTGGAGATTTTTTTGAGCATATCGCCCTTTTTGCCGATTATTATGCCCTTGTGGCTCTCCTTTTCGCAGTAAATGACCGCTTCAACGTCCATTATGCCGCCCTTTTCTCTTTCGCGCATTTTTTCAATGCCGACCGCCACGCCGTGAGGGATTTCTTTATCGAGCATAAGCAGAATTTTTTCTCTGATTATTTCGGAGGCTATCACTCTTTCGGGCTGGTCGGTGAGAGTGTCGTCGGGGAAAAAGTGAACCGATTCATAGCTCAGCTTTTCGAGCTCTTCGAGCAAAACGTCAAGATTTTCGCCCGTTAAAGCGGAGCAGGGCACGACCGCTTCAAAATCGTATTCCTTCGTAAAAGCAAGTATCTTCTCCATAACGACCTGCTTTTCTTTGACCGTATCCATTTTGTTAACGGCGAGTATCACGGGCGCGCCTTCTTTTTTGAGGCGCTTGAGCAGCTCTGTTTCGGCTGTGCGTATTTCGCCGTCGGGCTCAGTTACAAAAAGGCAGGCGTCCATGCCGCTTATTCCTTCGCCGACCGCCTTTATCATCCTTTCGCCCAATTTGTTTTTGGGGCGGTGATAACCGGGCGTGTCGGTGAATACAAGCTGAGTTTCGCCCCTCGTTAGCACGCCGATTATTCTCGTGCGGGTGGTCTGAGGCTTGCTCGTAACTATTGCCACCTTCTGCCCGAGCAGCTTATTGAGCAAAGACGATTTGCCTACGTTGGGGCAGCCTACTATTGAAACAAACGCTGTTTTGGTCATTTCTTTTTCTCCTTGAGATATGAGGGCAAAAATACGTAAACTAAAGCCAAAGCTATGCTCGCGGCAAGCAATATGAGCATGCCTGTGTGAGAGGCGTAATATTCATACATTGCCGAAAACGCTTTCGGCTGATACATTATCGCAATGCCTGCTATAACGCTGAAAACCGCCGCAACGAGCACGGCTCCCGCGGCTGCGTCCTTTGCCGCTTTGCCGAGCGGTGAGATTTCTTCGCTCGCGAGGTCAACGGCTCTTTCGAGCGCGGTGTTGACGCACTCAAGACTCAGCACGAGAGCGCACAGAGCCAGAAGCACGGCATATTGCGTGCGGGTAATTTCAAAAAAATCCGTAAGGCACAAAAAGCCGAACATATAAGCGACAAAGCAGGTGTGCACCCTGAAATTTCTTTCGTTTGCAATGCAGTAAGCTATTCCTCTGCCGGCGTAAACGAAGCCCTTTAAAAAGCTCTTCATTATTTGGTCTCCATGTAATAAGTGTCGTTTCTCTTGAGCCCGAGCTCGCAGAGCACCTTTTCCTCTTTTTCGCGCATTCTGACCTCTTCAAGCCCGCCGTTCACGTGGTCGTAGCCGAGAAGGTGAAGCATTGAATGCACGGTGAGGAAGCCTATCTCCCTTTGCAGGGAATGGCCGTATTCCTCCGCCTGGGCAACGGCGTGCTCAACGGAAATGACGATATCGCCGAGCATTTTCATGCCCGTGTCGGGGTTAACGTCGTAATTGCCGTTTTCGCCGAGAGGGAATGACAAAACGTCCGTGGAAGCGTCAATGTGCCTGTGCTCCCTGTTGAGCTGCCTGATATGGTCGTCATTTGTGAAGGTGACGCTTATTTCGGCATTCCCCGGAAAATCCTCTTCCTCAAGCACCGCTATGCAGCAGCGCCTTACGAGCAGACGAACCCCGGTTGGCACTTTAACGTTTTCGGTTTTTGAAATGATAACTTTAGCCTTTGCGATCATTTCTGATCCGCTCCTCTTCGCTTTTTTCGTAAGCTTTGATTATATCCTGAACGAGGCGGTGCCTCACAACGTCCTTTTCGTTGAATTTCGCTATGCCTATTCCGTCAATGTTTTTGAGTATTTTCATAGCTTCTTTGAGCCCCGAGCGTTTGCCCTCTGGCAAATCTATCTGGGTAATGTCGCCGGTGACGACCATTTTGGAGTTAAAGCCGAGACGGGTGAGAAACATTTTCATCTGCTCCGATGTGGTGTTCTGCGCCTCGTCGAGAATAATGAAGCTGTCGTCAAGAGTTCTGCCCCTCATGTAGGCGAGCGGAGCAACTTCAATGTCTCCCCTCTCCTGATGCTTCTGAAAGCTTTCGGAGCCGAGCATATCAAACAGAGCGTCATAAAGCGGGCGCAGATAAGGGTCAACCTTCTGCTGAAGGTCGCCGGGCAGAAAGCCGAGCTTCTCCCCCGCTTCAACGGCGGGCCTCGTGAGAATTATTCTGTTCACTTCTTTCGCTCTGAACGCCTTTACCGCCATTGCGACGGCAAGGTACGTCTTGCCCGTTCCGGCGGGGCCGATGCCGAGATAAGGCTCGTCGCGCCAGTAGTGCAGATTGTGGCGGCTTTCAAAGCCGGAAACGGCAAAGTTGGAGATCTCATACTGCTGATAGCCGTAGCGGATCGCAATGTCGCCCAGTCCGCCGC
>CAJOLX010000032.1 GCA_905235625.1 uncultured Clostridia bacterium | reverse complement strand
CCCGCCGCCGGGCCCCACACCCAGCTGGCCCAGAACATCATCGCCGCCTACTTCGCCGGCGCCCGCTTCTTCGAGGTGAAAACCGTCCAGAAGATGGACGGCGCCGACCTGGCCGCCTGCGTGCCCCGCCCCTGCATCCTGGCCATGGACGAGGGCTATAACCAGGAGTGGTCCACCGAGCTGACCGTCCCCCAGGCCATGGAGGAGTACATCAAAGCCTGGTGCGCCCTGAAGGTCATCGCCAAGGTCTACGGCCTGGGCGACCCCAACGGCTTCGTGTTCAACATGTCCGTGGGCTACGACCTGGAGGGCATCAAGGGCGACAAGGTCAACACCTACATCGAGGGCATGAAGGACGCGAGAAACACCGCCGTCTGGGGCGAATGTCTCTCTGTGCTCAAGGAGCTGTTCCCCCAGGAGGCGGACTATATCGACGCCATCAGCCCCCGCGTCAGCCGCAGCGTCTTCGTTTTTGAAAAGCACGGTGCCGACCTTGTCTATCGGGCCCTCCTGCTCCGGTTCTTCTTCGGGCACGTAGCCTATATCTTCAAGGGTGAGCTTTTTGAAAAATCTCTCTCTGTAATCCACTATTTTCTGCTGTTCGTCCTCTTCCGACGTTTGGGGCTTTGCGTCGGCGGCTTCTTCCGCCTGCTCCTGCTCCTCTTCGATAAAGGACGATGAAAAAATATCACCGCCGTCGTCTTCGCTTATCTCTATGGCTTCAAGCTCGAAGGTGTCGGCGTCAAAATCATCCTCGTCGAAAGAAAAGAGATTTTCCTGCCCGTCAACCTCTTCAAAGCCTGAGGAAATATCCTCAAGCTCGTCAACTTTTTCTTCTGTTATGGGCTTCACGGTGAACAGATTTTCATCATATTCATCGGCAAAAAAACGAGACAGCTTGTCCTCAGCCGATTCGCTCTGCGTTTCGGGCTCGGGGGTGTACTCCTCACCCTGCGCGTCGGCAATCAGCTTGTCAATATCGGTCATTGACCACGCCTTTGAAGGCTCGTCGGGCTTTGCTTCTTTTGCTTCATCGGCTGTGAAATTTCCGCTCTTAACCTCGTTCAGTATGGCTTCAAGCTCGTCATTCTGCGAACCGACGTCAAAAAAATCGCTCATTTTACTCACCCTTATCTCTTCTTGATTACTTCATACATGATTATCCCCGCCGCAACGGAAGCGTTGAGCGAGTTTATTTTGCCCCTCATGGGGAGCGAAACGATAAAATCGCATTTTTCCTTAACGAGTCTGCTGACTCCTTTGCCCTCGGAGCCTATAACGAGGGCTACTCCCCCGCTGTAATCGACCTTGTCCCACGGCTCGCCGTCCATATCGGCGGCATAGACCCAAAGCCCTTTTTGCTTTAATTCGTCTATGCACGAGGCAAGGTTTGAAACTCTTGCGACCGGCACGTATTCGAGAGCGCCCGCCGCGGATTTGCCCACGGCGTATGTCAGCGATACTCCCCTGCGCTTCGGAATTATCACCCCGTGCGCGCCGCAGGCGTCAGCCGTGCGGATTATTGCGCCGAGATTGTGCGGGTCTTCTATTTCGTCGCAGACTATTACAAAAGGCTTTTCGCCCTTTTCTTCGGCGAAATTCAGAATGTCGTCAACGTCGGCGTATTCGTGAACGGCGGCTCTCGCGGCAACTCCCTGGTGATTGGCTCCGCCGCACATTGCGTCGAGCTTGCGGGAATCGACCTCTTTCACCACCGCGCCGGCGTCGCGCGCCATTGCGATAATAACGCCCACCGAGCCCTTTTTGGCGCCGGAAGCGACGTAGAGAGTGTCAATCTCCCTGCCGCTTTTAAGCGCTTCGGAAACAGCGTTGCGCCCGATAATTATGTCTTTTTCTTCACCGGAAACGGCGTTTGAATTGCGATTCAATGCAATCATTCCCAAAAGTAATTATTCAATATATTATATCATATAGTTAAAATTTTGCAAATATTTTTGTAAATTTTTATGGGCAAATGCCGTTATTGCAGGCTTTTTGCCGCCTCGATTATCTGCTCAACGGTTTTTTCCGCCGTGCAGCCGTCGCAATCTATAACGGCGTCGGCGTATTTTTCGTAAAGCGGCGCTCTCTCGTTATACATATCGAGCATTGTGCCGCCCTCTTTAACGACAATTCCCCTCGTTGTGAAATTGTGAATTCTGCTCATCATCGTGTCGTAACTTACCCGCAGATAAATCACCTTGCCGAGGCTTCTCAAATGCTCCATTGCTTTTTCGGAATAAACCACGCTGCCGCCGGTGGCTATCACCGCGGCTTCAAGCTTTAAAGTGAGTATTGCTCTCTCTTCCGCTTTAAAGAAGCAGTCGAGCCCCTTGTAATCAATTATATCCTGAAGGCGTTCGCCCTCAAGCCCCTGTATGAGAAGGTCGGTGTCAAAAAAATTTTTGAGCATCGCCTTTGCCGCAATAACCCCGCACGTTGATTTGCCGCTGCCCGGCATACCGATAAGCACAATGTTGCTTCCGTCCAATGTTATCCTTCTTTCTTCTCATACACGATAAGGCTTGCCAAAGATGAACGGCAAGCCTTATCAAACGTTTTTTTATTTATACTTCGGGCGAGCTACGTAAGAAGTGTGAAGCACTTCGTGAGCTTTGTGGCTGCCGGGTTCGCCGAAAAATTCGCTGTAAACCGTCTTAATAGCTTCGCTCTCGTGGCTCTTTCTCTTGGGAAGGCCCTTGTCCGCCTCGTAAAGAGCGGCGCCTCTGATGGCCTTAAGGTCATAGAAGTTGCGCACAACCGCGTGCTGAACGGGCTGACCGCCGCCGTTAACGCATCCGCCGGGGCACGCCATAATCTCGATGAAGGTGTAGGGAGAAGTGCCGTTTTTGACCTGCTCCATAACCGTTCTGGCGTTTTTAAGTCCGCTCGCGGCGCAAACCTTTATCTCGGCGCCGCCTACGTTATAGGTGGCTTCCTTGATGCCGTCGGTGCCTCTGACCTCTTTGAAGTCAACGTCTGCAAGCTCTTCGCCCGTTATGGTTTCAACAGCGGTTCTCAGAGCCGCTTCCATAACGCCGCCGGTAGCGCCGAAAATAACGGCTGCTCCGGTGCCTTCGCCGAGAGGATTGTCAAACTCTTCGTCGGGAAGCTTCGGGAAGTAAATGCCGGCAGTTTCAATCATTCTCGCGAGCTCTCTGGTGGTAAGAGCGTAGTCTATATCGGGATAGCCCGACGCTGCCTGGTCGTCTCGCTTGCTCTCAAATTTCTTTGCGGTGCAGGGCATAATGCCTACGCACACGATGTTCTTCGGGTCAATGCCCATCTTGTTGGCATACCAGGTTTTGATGGTCGCGCCGAACATCTGCTGAGGAGATTTGCAGGTTGAAAGGTGATCGAGCTCCGAGGGGAAGTAATGCTCGCAATACTTGATCCAGCCGGGCGAGCAGGAGGTTATCATCGGCAGAGTGCCGCCGGTTTTAATTCTTTCAACAAGCTCGTTTGCCTCTTCCATAATGGTAAGGTCGGCGGCGAAATCGGTGTCAAACACCTTGTCGAAGCCGAGTCTTCTGAGAGCGGCAACCATCTTGCCCTGAACGTTTGTGCCCATGTGCATGCCGAACGCTTCGCCGAGGGTGACTCTGATTGAAGGAGCGGTGTGGACTATAACAAACTTCTCGGGGTCGTTTATCGCGGCGAACACCTTGTCGGTGTCGTCCTTTTCTCTGAGCGCTCCGGTGGGGCAGTTAACTATGCACTGACCGCAGGAAACGCAGGAAACGTCTGCAAGGTCCTTGTCGAACGCGGAGCTGATGTGAGTGTCAAAGCCTCTCGCGTTTGCGCCTATAACGGCAACGTCCTGCTGCTGGCACGCGGCAACGCAGCGGCGGCAGAGAATGCACTTGCTGTTGTCTCTTATCATGTGAGCGGCGGAATCGTCAAACTCAAAGTCGGGCATTCTGCCGGCATAATATCCGGTATCGTCAACGCCGAACTCCTTGCAGAGCTTCTGAAGCTCGCAGTTGCCGCTTCTCACGCAGGCAAGACAGTTTTTGTTGTGAGTGGAGAGAACGAGCTCAAGGGTGTGCTTGCGGCTCTTTCTGACCTTTTCGGTGTTGGTGAACACCTCCATGCCTTCGTTTACGGGGTAAACGCAGGCGGTAACGAGCGAACGGGCGCCCTTAACCTCGACCATGCACATACGGCAAGCGCCGATTTCGTTTATATCCTTGAGATAGCAAAGGGTGGGAATTTCTATTCCGGCGTATCTCGCAGCTTCGAGAATGGAGATGCCGGCGGGAACGGTATAGGGAACGCCGTTTATTTTAATATTAACCGTATTCATTTGATCTTCCTCCCTTCTTAACCTTTAACAACTGCGCCGAAGTTGCAGTTATCTATACAAGCGCCGCACTTAATGCACTTCGTTGTGTCAATAACGTGAGGCTCTTTAACTTTGCCGCTGATAGCGCCGACCGGGCAGTTTCTTGCGCACTTGGTGCAGCCTTTGCACTTCTCGGGGTCTATCGAGTAGTTGAGCAGGGCTTTGCAAACGCCTGCGGGGCATTTCTTATCAACAACGTGAGCGATGTATTCTTCTCTGAAGAACTTGAGGGTCGCAAGCACGGGGTTGGGAGCAGTCTGGCCGAGGCCGCAAAGAGAATTCTCTTTAACGTGCATGGCGAGCTCTTCGAGCTTGTCAATATCCTCAAGAGTGCCGTTGCCGGAGGTGATTTTTTCGAGAATTTCTTTCATTCTCATGGTGCCTATACGGCAGGGCGCGCACTTGCCGCAGCTCTCGTCAACCGTGAAGTCAAGGAAGAACTTGGCGATATCGACCATACAGTTGTCTTCGTCCATAACGATAAGTCCGCCGGAGCCCATCATACAGCCCATTTCAATGAGGTTGTCATAGTCAATGGGGGTGTCGATAAGGCTTGCGGGGATACATCCGCCGGAAGGTCCGCCGGTCTGAGCAGCCTTGAACTTTTTGCCGTTGGGGATGCCGCCGCCGATGTCTTCGATAACCTCTCTGAGGGTCGTGCCCATAGGTATCTCAACAAGGCCGGTGTTGGTGATTTTGCCGCCCAGAGCAAACACCTTCGTGCCCTTGGAGCGCTCGGTGCCCATTGAGGCAAACCAGTCTGCGCCTCTGAGGATGATCTGAGGCACGTTTGCGAAGGTTTCAACGTTGTTTTCGGTTGTGGGCTTAGCGAAAAGTCCCTTAACCGCCGGATAGGGAGGACGGGGACGGGGCTCGCCTCTGTTGCCTTCGATGGAGGTCATAAGAGCGGTCTCTTCGCCGCAGACGAACGCGCCTGCGCCGAGACGGATGTGAATATCAAAATTAAAGCCGCTGTCAAATATATTTTCGCCCAGCAAGCCGTATTCCTTGGCCTGCTCAATGGCTATCTGAAGCCTCTTAACGGCGATGGGATACTCCGCGCGAACGTAGATATATCCCTCGGACGCGCCGGTGGCGTAGCCGCAAATCGCCATAGCTTCAAGCACGCAGTGCGGGTCGCCTTCAAGAACGGATCTGTCCATAAACGCGCCGGGGTCGCCCTCGTCGGCGTTGCAGACAACGTATTTCTGATCGGCTTTGTTAGCTGCGGTGAAGCTCCACTTTCTGCCGGTGGGGAATCCGCCGCCGCCTCTGCCGCGAAGACCGGAATCGGAGATGCACTTGATAACGTCTTCCGGAGTCATCTCGGTGAGAACCTTGCCGAGAGCGGCATAGCCGTCCATAGCGATATATTCATCAATGCTTTCGGGGTTAATGACGCCGCAGTTGCGAAGGGCAACCCTCTTCTGCGCCTTGTAGAAGGCGGTTTCATTGAGGGAAATCTGCCTTACTTCGTTCTTGATTTCCTCGGTTAACGTGACTTCATCCTCGTCAACCTCATCATAGACAAGCCTCTGCACTATACGGCCCTTGAGGAGATGCTCTTCAACGATTTCGGCAACGTCTTCAGCCTGCACGTGGCTGTAAAAAGTGCCCTCGGGGTAAACGATTACAACGGGACCCTTTTCGCAAAGGCCGAAGCAGCCGGTAGGAACGATTTTAACTTCCTCTGCAAGGTCCTGCTTGACGATTTCACTTTCAAACGCCTCGCGGACTGCTTTGCTGCCCGAGGAAGTACAGCCCGTTCCGCCGCAAATTAAAACCTGTGAACGTATCATAGTTTTTCCTCCATTATGAAACAGCAGTGCTGATTGTATACTCGGTGACAACTTCTCCGCCCTTGAGGTGCTTTTCAACAACCTCGGCAGCCTTTTCAGCCGTCATTTTTACATAGGTGACCTTCTCTTTGCCTGCCTCAAACACTTCAACGACCGGCTCGTACTGGCAAATTCCGATGCAGCCCGTCTGAGAAACGGTGACCTTTTCGGAAAGACCTGCTTCGCTCACCTTTTCGGCAAAAGCGTTGAGCACGGGTCTTGCGCCTGCGGCGATGCCGCACGTTGCCATGCCGACTACGACTCTGATTTCTCCCGTGCCCTCGCGGAGCACGACTTTGCTTTTCATTTTGTCGCGGATGGCGGCAAGTTCTTCCAATGATTTCATAGTAATCTATCCTCTCGAAAAATTTTTATCTATTTAATAACCGGGTTGCCGGTTAATCTGCGTTTGCTTCCGAGTATTCCTCATTAAGGCTGTCTTCTATCCATTTGAGCACTTCGTAGCTGTCAAGCGGCACGTCTTCGCCGAGCACCGCGCGCAGCTGAGAGGTGTCAAGCTCAACCGACTTTCCGGAGCCCGTAAACCGGTGAAGAAAATACCAATCCGTATCGGGCGAGCCCTGAATAAGAGTGGTGACGGTTGAAACGACGTCGCCGAGCGGGGTGTAATCAATGTGATTTTTATAAAAGGACGCGCTCGTGACGGTGCCGTGATCGTCGGGCTTGTCGGATGAAGCTATCGAAAAGCCGCCTCCGGTCTGTTCCGCCGCAAGCTTCAGCAGCGGTATGCCCATGCCGACCTTGCGGGTAGTTCTCGTGGTGCAGAAGGGGTCGGTTACGTTTTGCACCATTTCGGGGCTCATGCCGCAGCCGTCGTCGCTTATTTCAAGCTTCAGCGTTTCTTCATCTTCCGTGATTATAACGGAAATGCGGCTTGCTCCCGCCTTTACCGAATTTTTTGCTATATCGAGAATGTTAAGTGATATTTCTTTCATTATTTTTAAGTTTGTCAATAAGCGTCTGCCTTATTTCATCCGGCGTTTCTCCGCAAAGCTCAATAAAATTCTCTCTGCCGTTTATCTGCCAGAGCGAATGAGCGTCGGACGAAAACACGAAGGGCTTATCCGCGAGAACGGAATATTGACTTTTAAGCTCCGCCTGCTTTTCTTTATCGTGAAGCTCGGCGCAAGGGAAGAACGGGCTTTCGGGGAAGGTGCCGAGCACGGCGATTATTCCGTTTGCCTGCCTGTCTATGTGAGCGGGGTAACACACTCCGCCGTGTTTTCGGGCAATTCCGGGCGCCTCTTCAACGCTTATTACGGTTGCGTTTGAAAGCAGGTTTTCCTCTTCGCCGATGATTTCGTCGGCAAAGTTCATTATGAGCTGATTGCCGAAAATATCGGTTCTGTTTTTTATGGGAATTCTTTTTGAATCGACCTCTGAGTCAAAGCTCATTGCGCTTTCAAGCGAGGGGAAAAGGCAGATAAGATGAATGTCTTCCGCAGTAGTCAGCTCCATGCCGGGCACCGGAATTATGCCGTAATGCTTTGCCGCCTCAAAAAACGCGGGGCAGTTTTTGCAGGAATTGTGGTCCGTAAGAGCCATTATATCAAGCTTCGCAACGGCTCCCATGCCGGCAATGTCGCCGGGGGTCATATCGTCATCGGCGCAGGGCGAAAGGCAGGAGTGAATGTGCAGGTCGTAAAAATATTTGCCTGTCATGCCGTAAATCGGCTGAGCGCAACCGCCGTTTCATAAGCGGGAAAACGGGAACGGATTATGTTCACTCCCTTTTCCTCCGCGGTTTTCAGCACCTGCCCGTCGGGCTTAACGTCCTCGGCGAGCACTATGCACGAAACGTCCGCAAGGGCGGCAACGGCAACTATATTTATGTTGGTCATTATGGTTATCCATGCGTTATCCGCCTGAGCTCTGCCCATGACCCAGCTCAGCAGGTCGCCGATGTAAACGCCGTCAATCTCTCTGTTTTCGTCGGGCATCGCTTCCGCGGTAAAGCCGTCAATGCCTGCCAGCTCAATCACTTTCATCTTTCTTGCTCCCGCCGTAATCGTGTATGTATTTTTTAATGAATTCCTTGTAAGCTATAATACAGTCGTTTTTGTCGGCGTTGCCTATCACGATGTCTTCGGCAAACGCCTTGCAGCTCGGCGCTCCGCATGACCCGCAGTCAATGCCGGGAAGCTCGGAGCGAACGGCTTTGATTTTTGACATAAGGCTGAGTGACTCCGCTAAATTGTCGCTCAAGCGGTTGAGCGGCTTGTAAGCCGGCAGCTCCGAAAAGAAGCGGGAGTCGGGGATGTATTTGCCCGTGGACTCGTTTTTTGAAACGGGCAGATAACGCCTGAGCGTGTGAAGCCTGTTTTTTGCGACAAAGGGATTTTCCATTGTCAGCACGCCGCCCACGCAGCCGCCGGGGCACGCGTTGAGCTCAACAAAATCTATGGGCGG
The DNA here is from genome assembly GCA_905235625.1 of uncultured Clostridia bacterium. Taxonomy (GTDB): domain Bacteria; phylum Bacillota; class Clostridia; order Oscillospirales; family Acutalibacteraceae; genus CAG-177. The sequence continues at coordinate 16,188 of CAJOLX010000032.1, read as the reverse complement.
TATATTGCCGTCTTCAATCTGGTCAAGCACCGATATAACGTTGTCAACGCCGTCCGCGGCAATTATTTTGTCGTTCAGCAGAGCGCTCGCTTCGCCGCCGCACATCGCCCAGCTGAGGCCTATGCGGCCCGCTCCGGTCGTAACGTCGGGCTGCCTGCCGCGCTCCATTGCGTTTATAAGGCGCAGGTAAATCTCGCTTATCGAAATAACGAGGTCAACCTCGCTCTTGTAGCTGCCGAATGAATTTCTCACGTAGCTGACCTTTGCGGGGCAGGGTGAGATGAAGCAAACGCCTATATCTTCACGCTTTAGCTCCGGGTGCTCTTTCATCGCCTTTTCAACGGCGAGCGACGCGGCAACCTCCATAGGAGGAAGAAGCGGAATGAGGTTGTCTTTAAGATAAGGAAAGCGCATTATGATAAGGCGCACGACAACCGGACAGGCGGTGCTGATAACGGGCTTTTTTATGCCCTCGGTTTCGAGATACAATCTTGTGTAAGCCGAAACGAGCTCCGCTCCCCTTGAAACCTCAAACACGTCGTCAAAGCCTATGTCGATGAGGCCCTGAAGCACGTAGTCTATATCGTCGAGGTTTTCAAACTGCGCAAAAAGCGCGGGCGCGGGAAGAGCGATTTTGTATTTGTATTTATCAATCTCGGAAAACGAATCGTACTTTGCTTTCTTCGCGTGGTTCGTGCATTTTCTTATGCACTCACCGCAGTCAATGCAGCGGTTGGAGTCTATCACCGCGTGACCGTCTCTTATTCTGATGGCTTCGGTCGGGCAATGCTTCATGCAGGTCGTGCATCCGGTGCATTTTTCCGTATCCAGAAAAACGGAGTGTAAATACTCGCTCATTTCCCGACCTCCTTTTTCAGAAATTGACTCTCATGGTAACGGTGGTTCCTTTACCCGGTTCGGATTCGATTTTCATATCGTCCGTGTAACGCTTCATGTTGGGCAGGCCCATGCCTGCTCCGAAGCCGAGGCTTCTCACCTCGTCGCGCGCGGTGGAGTAGCCCTCCTGCATCGCCTTCTCTATATCGGCAATGCCGGGGCCGTTATCGGCAAGTATGATGGTTATTCCCGTGTCGTCCACCTCAACGTCGGCTACGCCTCCGTTTGCGTGAATGACCATATTGATTTCGCCCTCATACATCGCGATTGAAACTCTGCGTATCGTTTCGGGGTCAACGCCGAGCTGGCGCAAATTCTTTTTAACGCGCACGGACGCCTGACCCGCCGAGGTGAAGTTTTCGCCGTCAACGTCATAATGGAAACTAAGCAACTCAGACATTCAGTTCACCGTTTCCTTTAAGACCGTTTGCGTAAAGGACGCCGCAAGCCTCATACATACGCTTTGAGGTGGTGAGAATGGCAATGCCGCTTTCCTGCGCAAGCTCTATCATATCTATGGTGGGAGCTTTGGAGCGCACGAACACTATGCACACCATATCCATCATTTCGGCGGTGCGTATCACCTGCGCGTTAACGAGCCCGGTGAGAAGCACTGCCTGGTGCTTAACGAACGCAAGCACGTCGCTCATCATATCGCTGCCGCAGGCGGAGAGAACGTCTTTGTCAAGGTCTTTGCAGCAGATAACGTCCGCGTCGAGCAGCTCTTTAATATCTCTAATCGTCATAATCAGGCGTATTTCGCAAGTATTTTCTTAACCTGGTCGGGCGTAACCTTTCCGTAAACGTCGTCATTTACCATGAAAACGGGAGCAAGGCCGCAGGCGCCGACACAGCGGCAGTCTTCAAGAGAGAATTTGCCGTCTTCGGTGCATTCGCCCGAGCTTATGGCAAGCTCTTTGCTGATTTCGTCAAAGATAGCCTGTGAGCCCTTAACGTAGCATGCGGTGCCGAGGCAAACGGAAACGTTGTACTGACCCTTGGGCGAAAGAGCAAACTGAGCGTAGAAGGTGGAAACGCCGTAAACCTTTTCAAGAGGCACGTCCATACCCTCCGCTATCATTACCTGAACTTCAAAGGGAAGGTAGCCGTAAATGTCCTGCGCCTTCTGCATAACGGTCATAAGCAGGTGCTTGTCATGCTTGCTCGCGTCGATGCACGCCTTCAGCTCGGCCTCCTGCTCGGGAGTGCCGTGAAACGGAATTTTACTCATCTTTTTCAGCATGTGTTTTTCCTCCTGTATTCGCTTGGATAAAGTCCCAATAACAGTTTTAAAGATTATCTTACGAATTATAACACAAGATATTGTAAATTTCCATACTTTAAAAGCAATTTTTTGCCGCTTTGTGAGCAGTTTTTTTATGAATATTGAATATATTTTCAATAATTATTCGCCGGAAGAGGCAAAAGTTGACTTTATCGCCCCTTTAATATATAATTTAAAAGGAGGCGATTTGATGAAAAAATTTATTGCTTTGCTTCTCTCTCTTTTGCTCGCTTTCTCTCTTTTCGGCTGCGGCAAAAAAGAAAATGACGGCGGCAAAAATTCCAAAGGGTCGGTTTCTGCCGTAGCGAGCAGAAAATATGAGGCGGTATTCGCATCCTCCGGCGGCGAAGAAGCCGCGAAGCTTGACGCGAACGTTCCCGCTATTGACGAAGAAACTTACGGCGAAGCGGCGGCGACCTTCAACCGCTATTTTGACGATTATCTTTCGGCGGTGTCGTCGGACCTCAATTTAAACGCCGACAACATAATTAAAACGCTCAAAAACATCGGCGCAGACGCTCCGAGAATAACGCAGATAACCTACGAGGTGTATTTTGAAAGCGACAGCCTCGTTTCTGTTTTGATTTCAACCAAAATCGGCTCTCATCCCGAAGACGCGACGCCCGAAAAGAAGCCCATGACTTTTTCGCTGATAACAGGCGAAAGGATGTCTCTCGCGGATTTTCGCATTGATGAAACCGACGCGAATTATATCGATGAAATGCTCGAGGGCGTGCTGAAACAGGCGGATAAAACTTATTCCCCGAACGGAGTGCTTCTGAGCAACGAGAAAAAAGAAATTCTGAGCGGCTTTTACGAGCCCGACGAATTCCTTATTTCGGAATACGGAGAATACGTTTTCATCTTCCCGCTCGATTACGTTTCCGAAGGCTCAAGAACCGGAGATTACTACTGTAACGTGCCGACGGAATATGTTGAAGAATATTTTATAAATCCGCTTGATTATTGATAAGGGGCTGTCGTCTTAAGCGAAGACCAAAGTGCCTCTGATGGGGACTTCCGTATTAAGCGAAGAACAAAGCAAAAAAATAGGGATAAAAATAGCGTGGCGCAAACAGTTGGTTTGTGCCACGCATTTTTCATCTCCGAAACAATTAAACTCAACAAATTATATTTTTTGCTTTTCGCCATTTTTCCGCTCTTGCCGTATCGGCGATACTGTCTGCGAGCGGAGAAAACGCCGTCTTCATCTTAATACGGCAGCCCCTGCAAGTGCTGACAAGAAGAGAACAAAACGAAAAAGTTTTGAATAGCAGTTTATATTTTTAGTTTTTCGACGTTTTTCAGCCGAGACAACATAACTCAAACCCGCACATATATGTGTGCTTGCAGTTTTTGTTAGGCAGATTTGAGCTCAGACGCGGCAAAAGGCGCAAAAATACCCCGCAGCCTCGGGCTGCGGGGTTTGCAATTAAATTGGTCAGACAAGCTCGATGATGCACATTTCTGCTGCGTCTCCCCTGCGGGGGCCGATCTTGACTATGCGGGTATAGCCGCCGTTAACGTCTTTATACTTGGGAGCAATCTCCGAAAAGAGCTTATGAGCTACGTCCTCTTTGGTAACGTAAGCCATAACTCTGCGCTTTGACTGAAGAGAATCATCCTTAGCGATGGTTATCATCTTCTCGGTCATGGCGCTGACTTCTTTAGCTCTCGTAACGGTGGTCTCTATCCTGCCGTTTTCCAAAAGATATGTGACAAGGCCTCTGAGCATCGCTTTGCGATGATCGGTGCTGCGGCCAAGCTTTCTGGTTCCTGGCATTTAGTTCACACTCCTTATAAGTTAATCGTCGTCTCTGCGAAGGTCAAGGCCGAGTGACTGCAGCTTTGACACAACTTCGTCAAGGGACTTTCTGCCGAGGTTACGAACTTTCATCATATCGTCCTCGGTTTTGGTGATAAGGTCACCGACAGTGTTGTACTGCGCTCTCTTCAAGCAGTTGAAGGAACGAACAGACAAGTCAAGATCCTCAATGGTCATCTCAAGGAGTTTGCCTCCGTCGTTTTCCTGTGTAGTCACCATAACGTCTGTTTCATATGCTTCTCCGGCAAGGTTGCCGAAAAGGCTGAGGTGCTCGTTGAGTATCTTGGCGCCGAGGGACGCGGCTTCCATAGAGGAAATAGTGCCGTCGGTCCATACCTCGAGGGTCAGCTTATCATAGTCCGTAATCTGACCGACACGGGTGTTCTCGACTGTATAATTGACCTTTAAAACGGGCGTGTAGATAGAGTCAATGGCTATCACACCGATGACGGGCTGCATAAGAGCCTTGTTTCTCTCGGATGAAACGTAGCCTCTGCCTACGTCGCACGTTATCTCCATATTCACGTGAGCGTCTTCGTTAAGAGTCGCAATATGAAGCTCGGGGTTGAGAATTTCAACTTCGGAATCCGTCTGAATGTCGCCGGCGGTTATTTCGCCCTCGCCCGATGCGTTAACGTAAAGGGTCTTGGGGCCTTCGCCGTTGATTTTCAAAATAACGTCCTTAAGGTTAAGAACTATCTCGGTGACGTCTTCCTTAACACCGGGGATCGTGCTGAACTCATGAAGCACTCCGTCGATTTTAACGGAAGTTATCGCGTAGCCGGGCAGGGAGGACAGAAGCACTCTTCTCAGGCTGTTGCCTAAGGTTATGCCGTAACCTCTCTCAAGGGGCTCCACAACAAATCTGCCGTACTTTCCGTCGGGGGTGATCTCGGCAGTATCAATTCTGGGCTTTTCGATACCAATCATTTAAAAACCCTCCTTATATTAGGCAGGCAATGGCCTGCTTGTTGCATTCAAAAAAACATATATTTCGCTGCTGGGGTCCGCCGCCCTTGCGGGCGGTCGGAAAAGGCGCGATATTACTTGGAGTAGAACTCGACGATAAGGTGTTCCTCAACCTCAAAGTCAAGATCGTCTCTTGCGGGCAGCGCGGTAACGGTGCCCTCGCCCTTTTCTGCGTCATAAGTGAGCCACTTGGGAAGGCCGCGGAAATTTTCCTCGGACATATAGCCCTTGATGCGCTCAATCTCTTTGCTCTTGCCCTTCACGCCGATAACCATACCGGGCTTTACCTGGAAGGACGGGATGTTTACGGATTTGCCGTCAACAGTGAAATGACCGTGAGAAACGTACTGCCTCGCCTCTCTGCGGGTCTTAGCAAGACCCAGACGGTAAACAACGTTATCTAAGCGGCGCTCGAGCAGGCTGAGCATAACTTCACCGGTGATGCCCTGAGCTTTTTCGGCTTTCTCGTAATATTTACGGAACTGCTTCTCCTGAACGCCGTAAATGAACTTAACCTTCTGCTTTTCGTTAAGCTGAATGGCATATTCGCTTTTCTTACCCCTCTTGTTAGCATTGGGATTACGCTTTGTGGAATTCCTTTTGGATTTCTCAGTGTAGCCCATTACTGCGGGGGAAATGCCGAGCGCTCTGCAGCGCTTGACGATTGGCTGCGTATTTCTTGCCATACTGTGTTACACCTCCAATAAATTCTGGTTACACGCGCCTTCTCTTGGGCGGGCGGCATCCGTTGTGAGGAATGGGAGTAACGTCTTTGATCATATTTACTTCCAGACCTGCAGTCTGAAGAGCTCTGATTGCCGCTTCACGTCCCTGACCGGGGCCCTTAACATAAACTTCAACAGTCTTCATGCCGTAATCAAGAGCGATTTTGGCTGCTGTCTCTGCTGCTGTCTGAGCGGCGAAGGGAGTGGACTTCTTGGAACCTCTGAAGCCCATTTCACCGGCGCTTGCCCATGAAACAGCGTTACCCTGGGTGTCCGTGATAGTAACGATAGTGTTGTTAAAGGTGGATTGGATATGGGCTGCTCCGCGCTCGATATTCTTGCGCTCACGGCGTTTGCGTGAACCTGTTGTCTTTTTAGTTGCTTTAGCCATTATATCCCTCCTCGATTACTTCTTCTTGTTAGCAATAGTCTTCTTGGGACCCTTGCGTGTGCGCGCGTTGGTCTTTGAACGCTGGCCTCTTACGGGGAGACCTTTTCTGTGACGAACGCCACGATAGCAGCCGATATCAATGAGTCTCTTGATATCATACTGCGTTTCTCTGCGAAGATCGCCTTCTACCTTAACGTTATGATCGATGTATTCACGAAGCTTTGACACGTCGTCCTCGGTCATATCTTTAACTCTGAGATCGGGATCTACGCCGGTTGCTGCAATAATGTCGCTTGCTGTTTTACGACCTATACCGTAGATATAAGTGAGAGCTATCTCAATTCTTTTATCTCTGGGCAGGTCCACACCTGATATACGCGCCATTTGTCAGTTGCACCTCCAAATAAACTCTCTTGTCGCCGGGATCAGCCCTGGCGCTGCTTGTGCTTGGGATTTTCACAGATAACCATTACTTTTCCCTTGCGCTTGATGATTTTGCACTTTTCGCACATTTTCTTAACAGAAGGTCTGACTTTCATTTAGAATACCTCCTTGAATCTTATTTTGACCGCCACGTGATACGGCCTTTGGTAAGGTCGTAAGGTGACATTTCAACCGTGACCTTATCTCCGGGCAGAATTCTGATGTAGTTCATTCTGAGCTTTCCGGAAATATGGGCCATTATCTGGTGGCCGTTTTCCAACTCGACCCTGAAAGTCGTGTTGGGCATGGCCTCGATAACCGTACCTTCGATTTCTATCATATCCTGCTTGGACATAATTTCCTCCTGATCGCTGCAATTTGGGCAAGCCCTCAGCGGGCTTCTCCTAAACTTTGTGCCTTAAGAGCCCGGCGCAGGCTTCTGTTTGAGGCGAACGCCTCTTCACACACCTTCTGCCCCGTTGGCTCTATGTGGCGGATGTTTTTTGCTTTGGGTCTGTCAACAGGCCTTTCTTTGCCGTCGCAGACGTAAACCGTTTTGCCCTCAACTCTGAGCACGGCAAGGCAATAGCCCTTGTCTCTGCCCCTGAGTGATTTTACCACACTGCCTTTTTCAAGCATAGCAGGTTCACCTCAAATGAGAGTCAGTATAACGGGACCGTCCGCGGTTATCGCTATCGTGTGCTCAAAATGAGCCGACAGCTTGCCGTCCTTGGTCTTGACAGTCCAACCATCAGGCATTTGTTTGATTGCCGCCGACCCTTGATTTATCATCGGCTCAATGGCAATGGTCATGCCCGGCAGCAAACGGACACCCCGGCCGGATGTGCCGTAATTCGGTACGCTGGGATCTTCGTGAAGGACCTTTCCCACTCCGTGCCCGGTGTATTCGCGCACGACCGAAAAGCCCCTATCCTCGCAATACCTTTGGATTGTAGAGCCTATGTCGCCGAGTCTGCCGCCTGCGACAGCCATCTTAATGCCTTCGTAAAGGCTTTCTCTGGTGGCGTCGCACAGCCGCTGTGCTTCGGGGGAAATATCCCCCGCAGCAAAAGTAGCGGCGTTATCTCCGACGTAGCCCTTAAAGGTTGCTCCCACATCAAGGCTGACGATGTCGCCCGCCTTGATTATGCGGGAATTCGCGGGGATGCCGTGAATGATCTCATCATTTATGGATATGCATGCGGCTGCGGGAAATCCGTTGTACCCTTTAAAAGTCGGGTGCGCTCCGTGCTTTGTGATGTATTCGTCAACCACACGGTTTATCTGAGCAGTCGAAACTCCGGGTTCAACAGCCTCTCCGCCTGCTTTTAATGCTCCGGCGGCTATTTTGCAAGCCTCCTGCATCTGCCGGATCTCTCCGGATGTTTTGAGCACAATCATGCCGATCCTCCGTTTTCAGGGGCACGCGCCCCGCGGCTATCCTTAATCAAGGAAGCCCTTGTAGTGTCTCATCATCATCTGGCTCTCGAGCTGTTTTACGGTCTCGAGCGCAACGCCTACAAGAATGATGATTGAAGTACCGCCGAGCGAAACGTTAAGTCCGTTCGGATATCCCGCCTTGCCGAGGGCGAAGGTGGAAACCTGAGAGAATACTATCGGGAAGAGAGCTACCACGCTCAGCAGCAGAGCGCCGAGAAGGGTGATTCTGCCGATGATCTTGCCGATATATCTCGCGGTGGGCTCGCCGGGACGAATGCCGGGAATCGAGCCGCCGTTTTCACGGATATTCTTGGACATTTCGATGGGGTTGTACTGAATGCTCGCATAGAAGTATGCGAAAGCGATGATAAATACAAAGTAAATAATCGCGTAAGCCCAGTGCTTGGATGAGAACAGACCGAAGAACGTTTCCCAGCCGGTACCCTCGATTTTATCGGATACGAACATCTCGACGGTCGGGGGAAGAGAAAGAATGGACGAAGCGAAAATTACGGGCATAACACCGGACATGTTGACCTTGATGGGCATGAAGGTGCTCTGGCCGCCGTACATTTTACGGCCCACAACTCTCTTTGCGTACTGAACGGGTATTCTTCTCTCGGCATTGTCCATCCAGACGATGAATGCCACCATGAGGATGAGGATGATGCCGACTGCGGGAGTAAGCACATAGTACGGTCCGCCGTAACGGATGTAACCTACGTCAGGTTTGTACAGGCTCGTAATGAGCGTGGGAATTCTTGAAACGATGCCGGCGAAAAGTATGATTGAAATACCGTTGCCTATACCGTTTTCATTGATTCTTTCACCGAGCCACATGATAAGAGCGGTACCTGCGGTGAAGCACGCGATGATAACGATTGCCTGATAAACGGCGAAGAAACCGGTGTATCTTGCGCCTGCAACGTCGGTTACGAGGTAACCCTGGCTGCGCAGATAGAAGTAATAAGCGGTGCTCTGCAGAAGACCGAGGCCGATGGTAACGAAACGGGTGATGGAAGCAATCTTCTTTCTGCCCTCTTCGCCCTCGTGCTGAAGTCTTTCAAGAGCGGGGATTGCAACTGCGAGCAGCTGCATAATAATCGAGCTGTTAATGTAGGGGGTGATGGACATGGCAAAAATCGTGCCGTAGTTAAACGCATCACCTGTCATCAGGCTCAGATAGTTCATAAACGTGCCGGCGTTGGGGTCTGCGATAATGCCGGCCTCACCGATATTGGTGAACGGAACGGGAATGGCGGAACCTACTCTGAAGATGAGCACGATAAGAGCCGTGTAAATCATCTTTTTTCTGAGGTCTGCTATTTTCCACGCGTTAACAAACGTTTTAAACAATCAGATCACCTCTGCCTTTCCTCCGGCAGCTTCGATCTTTGTCTTGGCGCTTTCGGAAAAAGCGTTTACCTGAACGGTGAGCTTCTTCGAAGTGTCGCCTCTGCCTAAAACCTTAACGCCGTCCAAAGTTTTCTTGAGTATACCTTTTTCAAGAAGGGAATCTACCGTAACGGTATCGCCGTCTTCATAATACTTGTCAAGAGTAGCGATGTTTACTATCGCAAGCTCGGTGGCAAATATGTTGTTGAATCCGCGCTTGGGGATTCTTCTCTGGAGAGGCATCTGGCCGCCTTCAAAGCCGGCTCTCATTCCTCTGCCAGCGCGGGCAAGCTGACCCTTGTGGCCCTTACCTGCGGTTTTGCCCTGGCCCGATGCGGGGCCGCGGCCTATGCGCTTGCGCTCTTTAGTAGAGCCGGAAGCGGGTGCGAGATCGTGTAATTTCATTATTCCGGCGCCTCCTTATTCAGCTTCGCTCACTTCAAGAAGATGAGAAATCTTCTTGATTTTGCCTCTGGTCGCGTCGTTATCGGGCTGAATGGAAACATCGCCGATCTTTCTGAGACCGAGTGCGCGTGCGTTCTTTATCTGGGGCTGTGTTGAACCGATGAGGCTCTTGACAAGCTTAACCTGTAAATCTGCCATTATTCAGCCCTCCTTAACCTAATATTTCTTTCGTGGTCTTGCCTCTGATGGCTGCCACTTCATCGGCGTTGCGAAGCTTTGAAAGCCCGTCGATGGTAGCTCTTACCACGTTGCAGGGGTTATTGGAACGAAGAGCCTTGGTACGAATATCTTTGATACCTACGGTTTCAACGACCGCACGAACGGGGCCGCCGGCGATAACGCCGGTACCGGGGGTAGCGGGCTTAAGCAGAACTACGCCTGCGCCGAACTTGCCGATAACTTCGTGGGGAATGGTCGTGCCTTTAAGGGAAACCTGAATGAGGTTTTTCTTGGCGTCTTCGATACCCTTGCGGATAGCGTCGGGAACTTCGCCCGATTTGCCCAGGCCGAAGCCGATAATTCCGTTGCCGTCGCCGACAACTACAAGAGCGGAGAACTTCATTATGCGGCCGCCCTTAACGGTTTTTGATACACGGTTTATTGAAACCACGCGCTCGGTGAGCTCATACTGTGATGCATCTATTTTAGCCATAATGTTTCTCCTTTCTCAGAATTTCAGGCCGCCTTCGCGGGCGCCCTCGGCAAGCTCTTGAACCCTGCCGTGACGCCGCGGTCGAAAACGCATTCGGTGATGCCTTTTTCTGCTGCGCGCTCTGCGATGAGCTCGCCGACCTTATGAGCGGCGGTCTTGTTTCCGCCGTACTCCTCGAAATCTTTCTCAACGGATGATGCACTTACAAGAGTAACTCCCTTTACGTCGTCAATCAGCTGAGCGTAGATGTTTTGGAGGGAACGGTAAACGTTAAGACGGGGGCAATCGGCGGTGCCGGAGACCTTTCCGCGGACTCTCTTATGGCGGCGCTGTCTTGCCTTGTTACTATCCTGTTTAGTAACCATTTATTTTCACTCCTTATTCTACTGATAATTATTTGCCGCCCTTACCGGCTTTACCTTCCTTGCGGCGGATGTGTTCGTCGGCGTACTTGATGCCCTTGCCTTTATAAGGCTCGGGGGGACGCTTCTCGCGAACGTTTGCGGCAAACTGGCCGACCTGCTGTTTGTCGGCTCCGGAGATGACGATCTTATTGGGATTGGGAACTTCTATGGTAATGCCCTCGGGAGGAGTAATGATAACGTCGTGTGAATAGCCGACCTTAAGCACGAGGTCCTTGCCCTTGAGCTCGGCACGGTAACCGATGCCGTTTACCTCAAGCTCCTTTTTGAAGCTCTCATGAGTGCCCGTAACCATGTTGGCGATGAGAGTTCTTGAAAGACCGTGAAGTGATCTGTTTTCTTTGGAGTCGTCCGGGCGGGTAACGGTGATAACGTTGCCGTCCTTCTCGACCTTGATGTTGGGGTGAATGTTTCTTGAAAGGGTGCCCTTGGGGCCCTTAACGGTAACAAGGTTGCCATCTATGGTAACATCAACCCCGGCAGGAATCTCTATGGGTTTTTTGCCGATTCTTGACATTGAAAGCTACCTCCTTACCAAATGTATGCAAGAACTTCGCCGCCTACGTTGGCTTTGCGAGCGTCCTTGTCGGTCATAATACCCTTGGACGTAGAGAGAATGGCAATGCCGATGCCCTTCATAACCTTGGGCATATTCTCAACGTCGGTATATATTCTCAGGCCGGGCTTTGAAACTCTGCGAAGGCCGGTGATTACCTGAGACTTGTTGGGGCCGTACTTGAGGGTTATCTCGATGATGCCCTGCTTGCCGTCATCCTCAACAGTGAAACCTTTTATGTATCCCTCGTCAACAAGAATCTGAGCAATCGCCTTTTTCATGTTGGACGCAGGAATCTTAACTGTATCATGCTTTGCCGAATTCGCATTACGGATACGGGTGAGCATATCAGCGATGGAATCAGTAATCTGCATACTGTTTAACCTCCTTTAGTGATTGCTCAAATTACCAACTTGCTTTTTTAACGCCGGGGATCTGACCTGCATGCGCAAGCTCTCTGAAGCAGATACGGCAAACGCCGTATTTACGAAGATAAGCGTGAGGTCTTCCGCAAATCTTACATCTGTTGTACTGTCTGGTCGAGTACTTCGCAGGGCGAGCCTGTCTGACTTTCTGTGATGTTTTAGCCACGGTTTTCCCTCCTTATCTTGTGAACGGAGCGCCCATGAGAGTGAGCAGCTCGCGCGCTTCTTCGTCTGTGTTTGCAGTGGTAACGAAGCAAATGTCCATGCCTCTTACCTTGTCGATCTTATCATAGTCGATCTCAGGGAATATAAGCTGCTCTTTAACGCCGAGAGAATAATTTCCTCTGCCGTCAAAAGAGTTGGGGTTAATGCCTCTGAAGTCGCGCACTCTGGGAAGCGCCAGGTTGAAGAGCCTGTCAAGGAATTCATACATTCTGTCGCCTCTGAGAGTTACTTTGGCGCCGATAATCATGCCTTCGCGAAGCTTGAAGTTTGCAACGCTCTTTTTGGCTTTGCAGAAAACGGGCTTCTGGCCGGTTATCTGCATAAGGTCGGACGCGATGGCGTCGAGAGCCTTGGAATTGTCTTTATCATTGCCGCAGCCTACGTTGACTACTATTTTCTCAAGCTTGGGTATCTGCATAACGCTCTTATACTCAAACTTCTTCATCAGAGCGGGGGCTACTTCTTCGACATATTTATCTTTTAATCTTGCCACGTCAGTATCCTCCTCCGATTAAAACTCTGCAAGGCAGTCGCTCTTTTTGCAAGTGCGAACCTTCTTGCCGTCTACTATCTTGCTGCCGGTTCTGGTCGGTCTGCCGCACTTGGGGCAGATGAGCTGAACCTTGTCGGCATAGAGAGCGCTCTCAGCCTCGATAATTCCGCCGGGCTCACCCATCTTACGGGGCTTAACATGCTTTTTAACGATGTTAACGCCTTCAACGATGACTTTGCCTTCGGAGGGGCTTACCTGGAGAACCTTGCCTCTCTTGCCTCTGTATTTGCCGTTTATAACGACGACCTCGTCGCCTGTTTTAACGTGAACTTTGTTACTCATAAGGCACCTCCATTAAAGAACTTCGGGAGCCAGAGAAAGAATCTTGGTGTAATCCTTCTCACGGAGCTCTCTTGCTACGGGCCCGAAAATACGTGTGCCTCTGGGGTTCTTATCTTCCTTGATAATGACGGCTGCATTCTCGTCAAAGCGAATGTAAGTACCGTCATCACGGCGAAGACTGCTTGCCGTACGAACTACAACAGCCTTAACAACCTCGCCTTTTTTAACTACGCCGCCGGGTGTTGCCTTTTTAACGGAAGCAACCACGACGTCGCCAATATTGGCATACCTCCTGCCGGAGCCGCCCAAAACGCGGATGCACATAATTTCTTTTGCACCGGTATTGTCGGCAACCTTGAGGTAACTCTGTTGCTGTATCACAGTGTTTTCCTCCTTACAATCGGCTTATTTAGCCTTCTCAATAATTTCAACTACGCGCCATCTCTTATCTTTGGAAATGGGACGGGTTTCCATAACGAGAACTCTGTCGCCTATACCGCACTCATTGTTTTCGTCATGCGCTTTGAGCTTATAAGTGTTGTTTACTATCTTTTTGTAGAGAGGATGTCTGACTCTGTCCTTAACGGAAACAACTACAGTCTTATCCATCTTGTCGCTGGTAACTATGCCAACACGAGTTTTTCTGAGGTTTCTTTCCATAGTCTAATACCCTCTCTTTCTCACGCGTTAGTGCCGTGAAGCTCAATATCTCTCTGCACTGTCTTGATGCGGGCGATATCTTTCTTAACGGCGCTTATACGCATAGGATTGTCGAGCTGGTTAACAGCCTGCTGGAAGCGCAGCTTAAACAGCTCGTCTCTGAGCTCTGCGAGCTTTTCGTCAAGCTCGGCAGCGGAAAGGTTTCTGATTTCACTGGCTTTCATTACTGTTCACCGCCTAACTCTTCTTTACTAACGAATTTGCACTTGATGGGGAGCTTGTTGGCAGCAAGACGCATGGCTTCCGCTGCAACTTCTCTTTCAACGCCGGCAATCTCAAACATTACTCTGCCGGGCTTAACGACTGCCACCCAGTATTCGGGGGAACCTTTACCTGAACCCATTCGGGTCTCAGCCGGTTTCTCGGTGATGGGCTTGTCGGGGAAAATCTTGATCCAAACCTGGCCGCCGCGCTTGATATATCTCGTCATGGCGACACGGGCTGCCTCTATCTGGTTAGAGGTAATCCATGCGGGCTCGAGAGCTACAAGGCCGTAATCGCCGTAAGTGACGGTGTTGCCCCTGGTAGCCTTACCGGTGAGCCTGCCTCTCTGCACTCTGCGGTGCTTAACGCGCTTGGGTAAAAGCATTATCGGTTACCTCCTTCTCTGCCTTCTCTGCCGCCTTCACGACGTCTTCTGGGGCGTCTGTCGGAAGAAGGTCTTGCCTCGCGAAGGACCTCGCCTCTGTAAAGCCATACCTTAACGCCTATACGGCCGTAGGTGGTCTTTGCCTCGCAGAAACCGTAATCGATGTCGGCTCTGATGGTCTGAAGAGGAATGGTGCCCTCGTGATAAGTTTCGGAACGGGCGATCTCGGCGCCGCCTATACGGCCGCTGACCTGGATCTTTATGCCTCTCGCGCCGAGCTTCATGGTGCGGCCGATGGCCTGCTTAACAGCGCGGCGGTAGGAAATTCTGTTTTCAAGCTGGGAAGCTATGTTCTGAGCAACGAGCTGAGCGTTGAGGTCGGGCTGCTTGATTTCCACTATGTTGAGGGAAACCTCTTTGCCGCCGAGCTTCTTCTCGCAAATTGCTTTGAGCTTCTCGATTTCTGCGCCCTGTCTGCCGATTACCATACCGGGCTTTGCGCAGTGAATGTTAATTGTAACACGTCTCGGGTCGCGCTCGATTTCCACTTTGGGAACGCCTGCGGGCTCGAGCTTTTTAAGCAGATACTCACGAAGATTATAGTCTTCAACGAGAGTATCGCCAAACGTTGCGGGATCTGCATACCAGCGGGATTCCCAGGGCTTTATAACGCCGATTCTTAAACCGGTAGGATTAATTTTCTGTCCCATTGTTTAACCTCCTCTTCGTTTATTCTGCTTCCTTGAGCACAAGGGTGATGTGTGAAGTCTTTTTGTTGATTCTGTATGCTCTGCCCTGAGCTCTGGGTCTTATTCTCTTAAGAGTGGGGCCCTGGCCGACATAGCATTCTGCAATATAAAGACGGTCAACATCCATATTGTTGTTGTTTTCGGCGTTTGCTATAGCCGATTTTAAAAGCTTCTCGACAGGTTCACACGCGGCTTTCGGCGTGTACTTGAGAATTGCCAGCGCCTTGTCAACAGGCTGGTTCCTGATAAGGTCAAGAACTATCTGAACCTTGCGGGGCGCAATACGGATGTAAGTGGCCTTAGCGGTAGCGGTAGGCACGCTCATCATTTCGTTATCTGACATTTATATACACTCCTTTCGCCGATTATTTACCGTTATTCGAGGTCTTTGAGCCTGCGTGGCCTCTGAAGGTCCTCGTAGGCGCAAACTCGCCGAGCTTGTGGCCGACCATATCCTCCGTAACGTATACGGGAACATGCTTGCGTCCGTCATGAACGGCAAATGTGTGACCGACAAAATCGGGGAAGATGGTGGAGGCGCGGCTCCAGGTCTTGAGAACCTGCTTCTCACCGGTCTCGTTCATTTTCTGAACTCTTTCGAGCAGTTTAGGCTGCACAAAAGGTCCTTTTTTAACGCTTCTGCCCATTATTAATCTGCTCCTTTCACTTATTTGTCGTTACGACGTTTAACTATCATCTTATCGGATGACTTCTTGTTCTTTCTGGTCTTATAGCCGAGAGCGGGCTTACCCCAGGGGGTAACGGGGCCCGGTCTGCCGATGGGGGCTTTGCCTTCGCCGCCGCCGTGGGGGTGGTCATTGGGGTTCATTACGGAACCTCTGACGGTAGGTCTCCAACCCATGTGGCGTTTACGGCCGGCTTTACCGATCTTAACGTTTTCGTGGTCGAGGTTACCAACCTGACCTACGGTAGCCATACAGTCCGCGCTGACGTTGCGAAGCTCGCCCGAGGGAAGACGAAGAAGGGCGTAAATGCCTTCCTTAGCCATGAGCTGAGCGGAGTTGCCGGCGGCTCTTGCGAGCTGGCCGCCTCTGCCGGGATAAAGCTCTACGTTGTGCACGACGGTACCTACGGGGATGTTCTTAAGGTCGGCGTCGAGCGGGTCGAAATCCATCATCAGTTCCACGTTGTCGTAGAGTCCGTCGCCGTCCGTGTCGGCGTGGGTTGGATCGGTGCCGT
>CAJOLX010000031.1 GCA_905235625.1 uncultured Clostridia bacterium | reverse complement strand
GTTGAGCAGGTTTTCAAGGTCGGCTCCCGTAAAGCCGATGGTAGCGTGAGCAACGGATTCAAAATCAACGTCGGGGCCGATGGGCTTGCCCTTCGCGTGAACTTTAAGTATTTCCACCCTGCCCTTTGCGTCGGGATAATTGACGGTGACCTGGCGGTCAAATCTGCCGGGTCTGAGCAATGCGGGGTCGAGAATGTCGGGCCTGTTGGTGGCGGCGATGACTATAACGCCTTCATTCGCGCCGAAACCGTCCATCTCAACGAGCAGCTGGTTAAGAGTTTGCTCTCTTTCATCGTGACCGCCGCCCATGCCTGCGCCTCTGTGCCTGCCTACGGCGTCAATCTCGTCTATGAAAATAATCGCGGGCTGCTCTTTTTTTGCCTTTTCAAACAGGTCGCGCACTCTGCTGGCGCCTACGCCGACATACATTTCAACGAAATCGGAGCCCGATATTGAAAGGAACGGCACTCCCGCTTCGCCCGCGACGGCTCTTGCGAGAAGAGTTTTACCCGTGCCCGGAGGGCCTACGAGAAGCACGCCCTTGGGAATTCTTGCGCCGAGGGAGTCAAACTTTTTGGGGTCCTTAAGGAAATCGACTATTTCCGAAAGCTCTTCTTTTTCTTCGTCCGCGCCGGCAACGTCATCGAAGGTGGTCTTCCTCTTTTCGTCCTTTACCTTCTTGACTCTCGCCTGCCCGAATGAAAGTGTTCTGTTATTTTCGCTGCCTATCGTCTGGCTCATTCGCCTGAACATGACAATCATGATCACGAGCATGATTATGAAGAATATCGCGCTCGGCAGCATGCTTATAAGCGCGGCGGATGACGAGCCGGAAACGTATTTTGCCTCGATGGGGTCATCGGGATTTTCACGGTTATGGTCCATCACCTTTTCGTGAACGTCTTCAACGAAGAGAGAAACGCTCGGCACCGAGAAGGCGTGGCCCGGGTCTTTATTGGGGTCTTCGCCTTCAAGATAATAAACGAGAGAACCGCTGCTCAGATTAAGGGTGTAAGAATCGACCTTGCCTTCGTCAAAGAGAGCGACCACTTCGTAATATTCGAGCTTCTCTTTCTTCTGATTTTGAGCGTAGAAGGAAACGCCCGATATGATGATGACGGGGATGAGTATGTAAGGCAGAATAGTCAGCCATCTTTTCTTATCCGAAGGCTGCTTATTGCCGTTACGATTAGCGTTGTTGTTTTTATTCTCCACTTTCGCTCTCCTTATTCCTCACTGTAAATTTCTTCTTTCAGAACGCCTATGTAAGGCAGGTTTCTGTATTTTTCGGCGTAATCAAGCCCGTAGCCCACAACGAATTCATCGGGCACTTTCGCTCCCACGTAATCCGCTTTAAGGTCAACGACGCGCCTTTCGGGCTTGTCGAGAAGAGTGCAGATTTTAATGCTTTCGGGCTTTCTCGTTTTAAGCACCTTGCAAACGTAGCTGAGAGTTCTGCCGGAGTCGAGAATATCCTCAACGAGCAAAACGTCTTTGCCCTGAAGGTTTGAATCAAGGTCTTTCACTATCTTAACGGCTCCCGTTTTGTTTTCGGTTGAGTTGCCGTAAGATGAAACGCACATAAAATCTATTTCGCACGGCACCGTTATCTCTCTCATAAGGTCAGCCATAAACACAACGGAGCCTTTGAGAATGCTGACGAGCAAAAGGTTTTTGCCTTTATAGTCTTCGCTTATTTGACTGCCGAGCCGCTTAACGACAGCGTCAAGCTCCTCCTTGCCGTAATAAACTTTTTCAATGTCTTCCTTCAATTCATCAGCCCCTCTTCTCAATTATGATTTCGTAAGCAGAAAGCGTTTTGCCGTCCGTTTTTACCCTTTGGTCAACTCCGCAAAGGTAAGCCGCCGCGATGCCGTCATCGTCGCAGATAACGGGGCAAACGAGCCTTATTTCGGGCGCAATGCCCTTTTCGCTCTGCAAACGCCTTAACTGCTTGGTAACTCCCCTGCCCGCCGGCGAAATTCTGTCGCCCTCCGCTCTTACGCGGGCTCTCAGTTTACCGTTTATCTTATCACTGTCTATATATAAAGCAGACTGTTTTATGTTAATTTTTTGTGAATTAATTGAGTATTCCGAAATTTTTGTGAGATTTATCACAAAACCGCCGAAAATATTTTCGCCCTCTTTAAGCACCGTTTCGCCCGGCGCCGGTTCTTCGCTTTCGGGAATTTCGAGAATATAGTTTCTGAGCCTTACGAAACCTCCGCCCGGGAGCTGAACGAGCGCGCCGCCCGGATTTTCACTGTAGGCGTAAATCGCCTCGGTAACGGAGTCTATCGCCGCTCTGTCGGGCTGAGAGCCCGATTTTTCGAGAATGGCTCTGACTGCCCGCGACAGCACGGGGCAGCTTTCGGCAGCGAGAGCTTTAATGCCGTACCCTTCGGGCGTTTCCGCTTTTTTAAGCGCTTCTTCCGCAAGGCTTGATAAAAACTTTTCGTCTTCATTGAGCCCTTCAATGCATCTGCCCGCGCCCGCAATAAAGCCGGGGTTTATTTTTTCAAGCTCCGGTATAACGTTAAGCCTTATGCGGTTTCTCGAATAAACCGTTTCGCTGTTCGTTTCGTCCGTTACGTATTCAATGCCGTTTTCTTCGCAATATGAAAGAATTTCTTCTTTTGAGCACTCTATCAGAGGCCTTATCACGTTGTCTCTCACGGGAGGAATGGAGCAGAGCCCTTTGAGAGAAGCGCCCCTCGCAAGGTTAAAAAGCAGGGTCTCAACTCTGTCGTTAAGATTGTGAGCGGTGGCAATGATTATATCGTCGCCGAGAGAATTGAAAAAATCATATCTCACTTTTCTGCCTGCCTGCTCAACGCTCATTCCGCTTTGACGGGCTATTGAAGCGACGTCGGCTCTGAGCACGTGGCAGCGAATGCCGAGCTTTTCGCTCTGAGAAACGGCGAAATTCTCATCTCTCAAGGCGTTTTCGCCCCTCAGGCAGTGATTTACGTGAGCGCTTTCGAGGGTAAAGCCTAGCTCGTCTTTAAGCGAATTCATAACGTGAAGCAGGCTCATCGAGTCGCTCCCTCCCGAGAGCGCGACTATCACCCTTTTGCCATTTACGGGCATATCGTATTTTTCGATAGTCTTCGCCGCTTTATCCTTCATTGTGAATTCTCTCTATCGGCAGGAACAGAGTGTGCTCGCCGTCCCAGGCGAAGTCGAGAGAGCCCGTTTCGCCGTGCCTGTTTTTGGCAACGATGACCGACACCTTGTTTACTTCGCTCTCGTGGCTGTATTCTTCTCCGTCGCTCTCGTCCTTGTAATAATCCTCTCTGTAGAGCATGAGCACTATGTCGGCATCCTGCTCGATAGAGCCCGATTCTCTCAAATCCGCAAGCTGAGGCTTGTGGGATTTGCCCCTCGTTTCGGTGCCTCTTGAAAGCTGAGCGCAGCAGATGACGGGGATGTTGAGGTCCTTCGCCATCATCTTTAAGTTTCTCGTTATTTCGCTCACTTCGTTAACTCTGTTTTCGGCTTTAATGCTCGAGCGCACAAGACCGAGATAGTCGACTATAACGCACTCAACGCCCGAAAGCCTTCTTGCCTTCGCCTTCATTTCGGGCACGGTGATTGACGAGGTGTCGTCAAAATAAAGCGGACAGTCGCCGAGCACGTTTGCCGCGGCGCCGAGACGCACCCAGTCGTCATTGTCTATTTGACCCGAGCGCATTTTTTTAGCCGAAACTCTCGCTTCGGTGCCGAGCACTCTCATGGCGAGCTGCTCTTTCGTCATTTCAAGCGAAAACATCAGGGTTTTCTTTTTTGAAACGACGGCAATATTTCTCGCAAGGTTCAGTGCAAAGCTCGTTTTGCCCATACCGGGTCTTGCGCCCACGATAATTAAGTCGGAACGGTTTAAGCCCGTGATTATGTTGTCGAGCTCGCTGAAGCCCGTGGAATAGCCTTTGTATTGCTCCTTGTCTTCGCCGGTTATTTTTTTGAGCGTGTCAAACACGTCGTTCATCAAAATATCCTTGAGCTGAGAGGGAGCGTCGGTGGTTTTGCCCTGGCGGATGTTATAAATCTTCTGCTCGGCGTTATCGAGCAGTGAATCCGCCGTGTCGTCCTGCGAAACCGCGGAATCTATTGTTTCCGCCGAGAAAGTGATGAGAGAGCGCAGATAATACTTTTCACGCACTATCTTCGCGTATCTTTCAACGTTTTCGGTTGAAGGGACGGACTGCGCCATTTCGAGCAGATATTTCTTGCCCGACGCGCTGTCAAAAACGTCGTTTTCAACGAGCTTGTCGAGCACCACGAGCGGGTCTATTTTGCCGCCTGCGTTGTCTATGGCGAGCATCTGGGTGAATATCTCTTTGTGCTGAGGGCGGAAGAATGATTCCGGCTTCAGATAGACGGCAACCTGCGACAGGCATGCGGGGTCAACGAGGATGCTGCCGAGCACTGCCTGCTCCGCCTCGAGGCTGTAAGGCATATTCACGTTTTCAAGGGAAAAAGAACCGGTGTCTGCCATTTGTTTTCCTCTTTTCCGTTAAAGAACTTATTCTCCTACCAGCACGTAAATAGCTGCGGAAATGCCGTTATAGAGTCTTACATCGGCGGGGTAAGTGCCGAAAGCCTTGATGTCGTCAAGCTGAACCTTCTTTTTGTCAACGTCAATGCCGAACTGCTCCTTTATAGCCTGAGCAACGTCTTTGCCCGTTACGGAGCCGAACAGCTTGCCGCCCGCGCCTGCCTTGGCGGTAATCTTAACGGTTTTGCCCTCGAGCTTCTTCGCGTCTTTCTCGGCGTTTGCCGTTTCGGTTTCAATTCTGTGCTTTTCAGCGGCTTCCCTGTTTTTAAGCTCGCTCATAGCCTGAGAATTGGCTTCCATTGCAAGCTTGCGGGGGAAAAGATAGTTTCTCGAATATCCGTCGGATGCGTTTACAAGCTCGCCCTTTTTGCCGAGCCCTTTAACGTCCTGCAAAAGTACAACTTTCATTTTTACTGCTCCTTTGAGATATGATAAGTCCTTTTATGAACCCGAAAGAATTACTTTCATAAGCTCCTGCTTCGCGTTTTCGGGCGAAGACTGAAGCCTTGCCGCCGCCATCGTTTTGTGGCCGCCGCCGCCGAGCGCCTCCATAATGAGCTGAACGTTTATTTCGCCGAAGCTCCTTGCTGAAACGCAGGCAAATCCGTCAAGCTCAAATATGACGAACGACGCCTTAACGCCCTCAAGCCCGAGCAGCTCGTCCGCCGCCTTTGCGGCGATAAGCCTTGCGGAATCGGTTTTTTCCGTGAGCTGAGATACGGCGTAGCAATCGTAAACGGAAGCGGAATTTACGGTGTCGTTTTTGATTTTGTTAATCTCGAATGACGAGGCGAAAAGCTTCTTAACGAGCACCGGGTCGGCGCCTCTGTTTTTGAGATAAGCCGCCGCCTCAAAAGTTCTTGCTCCGGTTTTGAGCACAAAGCTCTTTGTGTCAAGCACGATGCCCGCAAGCAGAGCCTGCGCAACGGGCTTTGAAACCTTTGAGTCATCGAGAACGTAAGTAATGTATTCCGTGACCATTTCGCTCGCCGAAGAAGCGTTTGGCTCGTGGAAAAGCTTAATCTCCTTGTCGGCGGCTCCGGCAATGAGCCGGTGATGGTCTATTATAATTCTGTTTTCGGCAGATGCGAATATCTGCGGAAATTCGCTCATTTCGGCAACGTGAGTGTCGGTGAGCACAACGAGGGTCTTTTTGCCCACAAGCTTCTCCGCCTGCTCGCGCCCCACAAAGAGCTCGCTTTCGCCGTTTTCGCTCAGCATATCGACAAGCGGCAGAGCGAGAGAGGTTTCTCTGTTTATCGCAACTTTAACTTCAACGCCGAGCGACTTTGCCACAGCCGCAACGCCTACCGCAGAGCCCAAAGAGTCAAAATCGGAATTTGCGTGACCCATTATGAGAACGTTGCCGCTGCTCTTTATCGCTTCGGCGAGGTTGGCGGCGAGCATTCTCGCTCTCGTTTTTGAATATTTCTCCGCGCTGCCCGAAACTCCGCCGAAGAATTTATATGAGCCGTCTTCGTTTCTGAGCGCCGCCTGGTCGCCGCCTCTGCCGAGAGCGGTGTCAAACGCCTTGCGCGAGGCTTTTTCGGCTTCCTGCACGGTGCTGCCGCCGGCAATTCCCACCGACAGAGTGACCTGAGCGTTTTTGTCTTTGTATTCGAAAGCTCTGACAGTGTCTATGATAGAGAATTTATCCTCAATCATTTTGTCAACGTTGGATTTTTCGGTGATAACGGAATATCTGTCGTCGCTTATTCGCCTGACGTTTGAATTGAAGCTCTCGCCCCAGTCGTCAAGCAGGGCTTCAACTCTTGACTTAATCTGAGTTTTTTCGCTGTCTTTAAGGTCCGAGCGGGTGTCGTCGATATTGTCAACTTCAATGAGTATCGAATAAGGTCTCGTTCTGTAAAATTCGGCTTCGATGCTTTTAAGCTCGGTGTTGTCAATGAGCTCGTAAACGGTGTAGTTAAATCCGTTTTTGTGAAAATGGGAGCAAAAGACGGAAAAATACTTTTCGCCCACCTTCACGCAAACGTCGCCATCGTCGGGGTCTTTGCCCTTGAGAAAGCGATTTGCGGAATAGCTCTGAGTGAGGTCTCCGCCCGCAATTTCGTTTGCAAAAAGCTCGTTGCACCACGTCACTCTCGAGTCGCCGTCGCAAACGCAAACGGGATATTTGAATGACGAAAGCACCTTGGGGTCGGTGTGGTCAAGCTTTTTGGCGGCGGCGGCAAGCATCTTGCGGTAGCGCCTTTTTGCAAACAAAGCTCTGAAAAGGAAAAACGCCAGCAAAACGACTATGGCGCCGAATTCCCAGAGAGCGAGCGTGCGCTGACCGGTCAGAGCGGTGTAGCCCGTAAAGCCCACGGCGGTGAGCAAAACCGCCGCGAACACCGCGCCGTCATACCGAAAGCCTTTGATTTTCATTTAAACCTCCATAATGACGGGTAAAATGACGGGGTCTCTCCTCGTCTTTTCCCTCACGTATTTGGAAACAGCGTCTTTAACTTTGCCCTTTATCGCGTTTATGTCGTTAACGTTTGAATAATAGCAGTTTTCAAGCGCCTTTTCGGCGGCAAAACGCGCGCCGTCAAGAAGCTCCTCGGCTTCCTTAACGTAAACGAAGCCTTTTGAAAGCACCTCGGGCCCCGCGATGAGCTGACCCGTTTCGTAATCGAGCGAAGCCGTTACAACGATAATGCCGTCTTCGCCGAGCCTCTTTCTGTCTCTTATAACGGCGGAGCCTACGTCGCCCACTCCGCTGCCGTCCACAAACACCTTGCCGGCGGTTACCGGAGCGCCCTTCTTAATGGACTTTTCGGTGATTTCGGCAACCACGCCGTTATCGGCGATAAAGATGTTTGATTTGGGTATGCCTATGCTCAGAGCCAGCTCCGCGTGCTTTTGCAGATGCTTCTGCTCGCCGTGAACGGGGATGAAATATTTGGGCTTAACTATGCTCATGAGAAGCTTTAATTCCTCGCGGCAGGCGTGGCCCGAAACGTGCACGTCATACATCTTTTCGTAAATGACGTGAGCGCCGAGCTTCATAAGCTCGTTTACGACGTTGCCGACGGTCTTTTCGTTGCCGGGGATGGGAGTTGCCGAAATAATGACAAAATCGTTGGGCATTATTTCAACCTTCCTGTGGTCGGAAAAAGCCATTCTCGTTAAAGCGGACATCGGCTCGCCCTGGCTGCCCGTTGTGATAATAACGAGCTTTTCGGGCTTATACTGCCCTATTTCGTCTGGCTGAATGAGCAGATTGTCGGGAATGTCAAGGTAGCCGAGCTCGGACGAAATGCTCACAACGTTTTCGAGCGACCTGCCCACCATGCACACTTTTCTGCCCACGGAGCTTGCAACATTGATTATCTGCTGCACTCTGTGAATGTTTGAAGCGAAGGTTGCGATGATAATTCTGTTTTTCTTCGCCTGCCTGAAGAGCATATCGAGGCTCTCGCCGACCTTGCGCTCGCTCTCGGTAAAGCCCGGTCTTTCCGCATTGGTCGAATCGGAAAGCATCGCGAGCACTCCCTCGGAGCCGAGCTGAGCAAATCTCGCGAGGTCTATAACGTCGCCGTCAATGGGGGTGGTGTCAATCTTAAAGTCGCCCGTCTGCACTATCGTGCCGGCGTCGGTCTTAACGGCAAGGGCGATGGCGTCGGGTATTGAGTGATTTACGTGAATCATCTCAACGCAGAATTTGCCGAGCTGAATTACGTCGCCCGGCTGCACGACGTTTAAGCTCGCCGCCGAGAGAAGGCCGTGCTCCTTGAGCTTGCCCTCGATAAGCCCTATGGTGAGCTTCGTGCCGTAAACGGGGATGTTTACGCTCTTGAGAAGATAAGCGAGGCCGCCTATATGATCCTCGTGGCCGTGGGTAATGACTATGCCCTTGATCTTGTCGCTGTTTTTCTCAACGTAGCTGAAATCCGGAATGACCATATCAATGCCGGGCATATCGGCGTCGGGGAAAGACAGGCCGCAGTCAACGATAAACATATCGTCTTCATACTCGTAAAGGGTCATATTCTTGCCCACTTCGTTTATGCCGCCGAGAAACGCGATTTTAATCGGCGATGAGCTCTTTTTGGAATATTTTTTCTGTGAGCCGTTGCGGGGCTTTGAGGAGCGGCGGGAAGAACCTTTGCCGCCCGATTTCGCGGAGCTTTGCTTTAAGCTCTCCTCACTCTTTACGGCGGACTGCTCCGCCGCTTTGCGCTTTGAGGCGGCATTTTTTTTCGCCGCCTTTTGCGATTTCATCAAAGCTATGCTCTCCTGTCTTGACTTGCCGTGAGACGGCGTCTTCTGAGCCTTGGAGCTTTGATTTTTTGAATTTGTGTTTTCTTTATTCTCTTTCGTTTTCTTTGCCATATTTTCTCCTGTAAGTTTTCTCTATAATCAATTCGGCTTTGAGCATCGGAGCGAAAAATCTACATAACTGAGCTATTATATAATATATTTAAATAAAGGATTTGTCAAGCCCCGATGAACGGAGCCTTTTTATAAATGCTTGACTGAAAGATGGCGTGATGATATTATTATTTGTGAAATAACGGCTTTTACGGCTTTTTTAAGATAGTTTTTCGGAGGTGCTTTGCTCAATATGAAAAAACTAACGGCGCTTATTCTTTCGATTATTCTCATATTTTCCGTGCTTTACGCCGCTCTCCCCTCTTTTGCCGCCGGGGAATTTGAGCACGTCGTTTTCGGCTCCTATCCCAAAACAAAAGTCAGCGACGCGGAGCTTATCGCAAGGCTCAACGCCCTCGTTTCCGACGGCAGCTTCACTTCTTACGGCTTCTATTCGGGAAACGGCGAGCCCGGCTCGGAAGCGGTAGAAGATTACACTTTTTACGCCGACGTTTTGCTTGACGGCGTTTCTTACAGGGCTGTAACGTTCAGCAAATACAGACCCACCGCAAGCTACAGCGCTCATCCCTATTACGATTATCTAGCGGAGCAATACAAAAACGGTTATTTCAAAAACGAAGTTTACTGGTTCAGATATGAGCCTATTTCCTGGACGGTGCTCAGCAGAAGCCGGGGGCTCGTTATGTGCGACGAGCTGCTTGACACCCGCTCTTTTTCCGACAGATGCTATGACCACGACATTAACTTCTCGGGCTCTTCCCTCAAAGAATGGCTCAATTCCGATTTCACGGAAACCGCGTTTAATCCTTACGAAAAATCGCTCATTGACGGCAGCGTAAGACTGCTCACCGTGAGCGAAGCTCAAAGCAGCGAATACGGGCTGAACACGTCCGGAGCGGTAAAGCCCTATCTTACCGCCCCTGAAACCGACTACGCTCAGGCGCTCGGTCTGAGAGCCGGCACTCCGTTCACTTACACCGACAGCGGCGTGACTTATTCTCTGCGAGGCGCGACCTATTGGCTCGATGACGAAAGCAGCTCCGACCTGTCGGCTCTCTCAAATTACTGCTCGCCCTTAGGCACAATAACGGGCAAAGCGCAGCTTTACGACGCTTACGGCATAAGGCCCGTTATGAAGCTCGAGCTCAACAACAACGCGGCGCTTGACAAGCTGCCGATAAACTATTACGGATATTACGGCCCCGACAGCGACAGGGTTTTCACCGAATATTACGGCGAAGGCGACTCTCTCGCGACTTTGCTGCCCGGTGAAATCGAAGGCTATGACTTTAACGGATGGGACAGTGAAATTCCCTCTTCAATGCCCGCCTGCAAGCTGACGTTTACGGCAGATTGGCAGGTTCACACTCACGAGGTCACTTTTCTTGCAAACGGCGGCGTTTTCGCCTCTAACGAAGAGGATAACGTAACTTATTCCGTTGAATACGGAGCCTCAGTGCCGTCCGAAATACCCGAAAAGCAGGGCTACGATTTTGCCGGATGGACGCCGGAATTCCCCTCGTCAATGCCCGACAGCGACCTTGAGTTTACCGCCGTTTGGGCGCCTTCGACCAATACGCCGTATGCGGTGAAAATATATAAGCAAAACGCCGACGACGACGGATATTCCTGCGAAACTCTCAATCGCTTCGGCACGACAGACTCGCCGGTTTCGGTTTTACCCGAAAGCCTTGAAAATATTGACCTTGAGTATTTTAATTTCGTGCCCGAAATGAGCGTTACCGAGGGCGTTATCAGCCCCGACGGCTCGACCGAGCTTTCGCTTTATTTCGACAGGGAAGTTTTCACCGTTACGTTTGATTTTAATGACGGCGCAACCGAGGGAATAACCGCGCAATATAAATACGGGCAAACGATTGTCGCGCCCGAACCTCCTGCAGTTGAAGGCTACTCGCCTCAAGGATGGTATGACGGAGATACTCTCTTTGAAAACGTATGCGCAGGCAATGCAAATTACACACTCACATGGGCTCCCAATCCGCACTGCATTATCTTTGACACCGACGGCGGAAATTACATCGGGAACGGCAATTACAATTACGGAGAAACGGTAGTTGCCCCGAGAACGCCGGTAAAAACGGGCTATGAATTCCTCGGCTGGTCGCCCAAGCTCCCCGAAACGATGCCCGACGAAGACATAACCGTTACCGCTCAATGGCGCAGAATTACTTATTACGCAACTTTCTGCATTGACGGCGAAGTAATCGAAACCCGTGAATATTATTATGATGACGCTGTAACGGCGCCCGAGGTTGAAAGCAGAGAAGGCTATGATTTCGAGTGGCTCGGTTTGCAGGCTGAAATGCCCGCCGAAAATATAACCGTAAACGGCGTTTACACGATTAAATCCTACAAGGTAAGCTACTATGCCGACGGCGTTAAGATATTTGAAGACACGGTTACTTACGGCGAAAGAGTGCCCGTTCCCGCCTCCCCGAATAAGGCAGGCTTCATATTCTCCGGCTGGTCGCCTGAGGTGCCCGAAACGATGCCCGCGCACGCCGTGAATGCAGTTGCGGTGTTTATAGCGGAGCCTTCGGTGCAGATAAGAGGCTACAGGCAGAGCATGAACGTCGGCTGGAAAACCTCCGTCACGTTCCACGCCGCCCCGAACTCGGCAGCCTATGACGAGCTTGTATGGATAATCAACGGCAAAGAATATGTTGACGACGGCTCAAGGTCTTACACCGTAAAGGACGCGACGGAGTCTTACACGGTCGCCTGCAAGGTGACGGCAGGCGGTTATGAAGCGATATCGGGAACCGAAAAGGTAAACGTTGACACAGGATTTTTCGCTAAAATAGTTTATTTCTTCAGATTGCTGTTTATGCGCTCGGCGCTGAACGTTAATCAAAATTAAAAAAGGACTGTTGTATTAAGCGAAGAGCAGCGTAAAAAAGTATATGGATAAAAACAGCGTGGTACAAACAATCAGTTTGTGCCACGCAATTTTTATCTCTGAAATATTTTAACCGGGCGATTTATATTTTTACTTTTCGCCATTTGCATGTGCCCGCTGTGTTTTGATAAGGATTGCTATCGCAAAATATTTATATCGCCTGCGGCGAGTTTAAGGGTCTTCGACGAGAATATCGCCACACCCGCCCCTTCGGGGCACCCTCTCCGTGCTTGGAGAGGGCTAATAGGTGCGGCGACTCCGAAAGCTACTGCGGCAGAATTAAATCTCGGTGGATAGGTGTGGCAAGATAAATTTCATCTCTTAAATTTTATGCGATTTTATGGGATACCGTTATTCTGAAAGTACAAAAATTCACTTGCCCACAGTTCGCCTTTGTTTGAATTAAGAGGCAGTTGCAAAAGATATGCTGAGTGGTAGAGTTGGCCCTCTCCAAGCACGGAGAGGGTGGCACGCAGTGCCGGGTGTGGCGATACAATCGGCTTGCCCATTAATGCCGTAGGCGATAACATCGCCGAAGGCCCGTATCGAAATATACTCGTCGAAGACAAATATTAAGCAAAAAGCCGCTCGGATTACCGAGCGGCTTAAAATCAGTATTTCGTTTTACGGTTTGATTTCCACGTTCGGAAGGGCGCCGAAAATGCCGCGGAAGAATGCGACGAGCTTTGCAAAGAATCCGGTGTTGACCTTTACTTCACAATTTGCGGCAAGGTCGTTTCCGCTGCTATCCTTCTGCACGTTTCCGCTCGCGTCAATGACCTTCACGGTGTATGTCTTGTTTGCGGTCATGTTGCCGACATTCTTGCTCACCTTGGTGTTTTCTCCTTCGGCAATCTTCGTGTTGCCGTCATAAACGGCAAGCACATAGCCTTCCGGCACACCGGTCGCCGTTGCGGTGATCGTGACGTTCGCGCGGTAGTCAACAGAAGCGGATGATTTAACATTCAGCTTTACGGATGCGTCAGAATCTTCTTCTACAATCGCATAGTAGCTGAAATGGTCGGTTTCAAAGACCATATAACCGTTTTCAAATACGGCGTTCATGTTATACATTACTTTTGTTTCACTGTCAATATGATAAATTTTAGTCCGTGCCTGACCAAATCCCAATTCTTGAGGAATTTTGACAGTAACTTTGCCGCTCGGCTGTATTTCCCTGCCGTTAACCGTTATTTTAATATCGTAAGCTCTGCTTTGGCGATTTCCGGTCACTAATATATCATAATTATTCGTTACTTCGACAACCGATAATACAGGTATTTCTTCCAACTCTTCACTCATAATCAGAGAAATTCCCGTGGAGCTGTCTTTGATAGTATAGCTTGATTTGTCACTTTGAAAATGAATGGTTGCATTCAGAAGATTATCATTGCCCACTCTGATTAAAATAGCGTTCCATTTTTCTTCCGTGCCTTGGAAATATACGTCTGACAGTTCGGTACATTCAAAGAATGCAGCATAGCCGATGCTTGTGACACTATTGCCAATCGTGATGCTTGTCAGCCTTGTACATCCGTCGAATGCAAATTCGCCGATGCTTGTAACGCTGTCGGGAATATCGACACTCGTCAGCCCGGTGCAGCCGTAGAACGCCCAATCGCCGATGCTTGTGACGCTGTTGCCGATTGTGACGCTCGTCAACCCAGTACAGTCGTAGAATGCAACATTGCCGATGTTCGAAACGCTGTCGGGAACAGTCACGTTTGTCAGCCCGGTGCAGCCGTAGAATGCCCAATCGCCGATGCTTGTGACGCTGCCGTCATCGGGAATCACACTGTTTTTGCATCCCAAAACAAGCGTTTTGCTTTCTGTTTCAATTAAGCAGTTCCCTGCACTGTGATACACAGAATTTCCGCTTGCGACCGTAATACTCGTTAGCCCGGTGCAATTGCAGAATGCCCAATTGCCAATTCTTGTGACGCTGTCCGGAATCGTGACGCTCGTCAGCCCGGTGCAGCCTTCGAATGCACTATCTCCGATGCTCGTGACACTGTTGCCGATTGAGATACTCGTCAGACCGGTGCACTCGTAGAATGCACGTTCGTCAATACAAAGAGTTCCGCTTTTAATGGAATATGCACCGGAGAGCGTGTTTTTTGCTTCTATTAAATGATTCCCTATATAGAGCACATCGTTTTCCCAATTTGATTCTGTGTTATAATATCCCGTATTATAGAATGCGCGATTGCCAATGCTTGTGACGCTGTCGGGAATTGTTATACTCTCCAGCCTGATACAGTTCCAAAATGCCCATCCACCGATGCTTGTGACACTGTTGGGGATATCGGCACTCGTCAGCCCCGTACAGCTGAAAAATGCACTGCTGCCTATGCTTGTGACGCTGCCGTCATTGGGAATCACACTGTTATTACAGCCCAGAATAAGCTTTTTGCTTTCTGTTTTAATTAAGCAGTTCCCTGCGCTGTGATATACGGGGTTTCCGGTTGCAACCGTGATACTTGTCAGCCCAGAGCAACCCCTGAATGCATCATCGCCGATAATGTTTATGCCAGCGGGGATTGTGATGCTCGTAAGCTCGTCGCAGAGGTAAAATGCATAATCGCCGATGCTTGTGACACCGTTGCCAATCGTGACGCTCGTCAGACCGGTGCAACCATAGAATGCACTTTTTCCGATGCTTGTGACACCGTTGCCAATCGTGACGTTCGTCAGACCGGTGCAACCATAGAATGCACTTTTTCCGATGCTTGTGACACCGCTTTGAATCACAACGGTTTGCATCGTATTATAATAGGGCTGCCACGGTGCAGAGGTAACATTGTTATAGTTATAAAAGTCCCAGTTAAAATCGCTCATTGCGCCGGTCCCGCCGATGGTCAGCGTTTTCGTGCTGTCGTTATAGTTCCAAGTTACATTCTCGCCGCAAGTGCCGCTTGTGGCGTCTTCTGCGCTTGCTTTAATGCTTATTGCATCAAGCAATTCGGCAAAGCCCCCGGTTCCGGCGGCAACCGTGCCGATCAGAAACACGAAACAAAGAAAAACCGACAATGATTTTTTGAAAGTATTAATCATAATTCAAACCTGCCTCCGAAAAAAATACTTTAATAGCACTCTATATTATTGAAGACAGATTAAAAGCAAAATGGTTAGCGATTACTTAAAAAACAGGGTGCGAAAATTATATTTCGCACCCTGCTGTACTTATCAAAATTCTTTTGCGTTTTGTTCTCTTGCTGTTTGAACTTGCGAGTGTACATATAAGAAAGCACAATCGAATTTTCACATAAAAACCACATACGATAAAATCGGCTTCATCCCGATTTTTTACTTCCGATTATTTGTAATTATAGCTTTCTTTGAGGATTTCCACGACCTCGTCTTTTGTGAGAGCTTTGTATCCTCCCTCGAGGATGAAGGTTGAGTCGGCGATGCCTTCAAACATATCTTCCGTTGCTCCAAAATCGGAAATGCTGAGCGAAACGCCTATTTCTCTCATCCACTTTTCCATTTCGGCAATGCCGGCGTTCGCGGCTTCTTCCTTTGTCATGCCGTAGGTATCAACGCCCCAAACTTCTTTTGCGAAGCGGGCGAATTTGTCAATTCCGTAGGGCATAACGCGCCTGTAATAAGGCAGAGAAACAGCCGAGAGAGTCATGCCGTGCGTCGCGTCGGTATAAGCGCCGACCGCCTGGCCGATCATGTGCACTTCCCAGTCGGTGGACTTACCTTTCGCGATAAGCGTGTTGAGAGCCCAGGTCGCGTCCCACATAAGGTTGCTTCTCGCCTCGTAATCCTCGGGATTTTTAACGGCAATTCGAGAAGCGTTTATCACGTTTTTCATGAGCCCTTCGGCTATGTAATCGCTCGTGTTGTCGTCTTCGCCCGAAAAATACTGCTCGCAGATGTGATTGAAAATGTCGTAAATGCCCGCCGTCATCTGATATTTCGGCACGGTGAAGGTGTAACGGGGGTTTAAAATCGAAAACTTCGGCATAACGTTATCGCCGAAAACGTGGCCTATTTTCATTTTTTGCTCGTGATTAGTGATAACGGAGCCGCCGTTCATTTCGGAGCCCGTGCCGACCATTGTGAGCACGCTGCCCACGGGGATAATGCGGTTATCGGGCTCTTCCATGCGCAGATAATATTTATCCCACGGGTCTTCGTCGCACCACGCGGAAACGGAAACGCCCTTCGCGTAGTCAATAGTTGACCCTCCGCCGACGGCAAGTATTAAATCAACGTTGTTTTCTCTCGCGATTTTGCAGCCCTCGTAAAGCTTTTGAACGGTGGGGTTTGACATAACTCCCGGGTCTTCAAAAACTTCTTTTCCCGCTTCCCTGAGAGCCTTGATAACGTCGTCATAAACGCCGTTTTTCTTTATTGAGCCGCCGCCGTATGTCAGCATCACTTTGGGGCCGTATTTTTTGAGTTCATCGGCAAGAAAAGAAACCGAATCCTCTCCGAAATAAAGCCTCGTGGGGTTTGAATAGCTGAAATTTCCAAGCATAAATTTTCCTCCTTGTTTGTGAAAAAGGCAGAGCCTTTATTTTTTGATTGTTAGAATAATAAATTTCATCCGAGCATGCAAGAGGAGCGCGATTTAATCACGCTCCTCCCCATAAATTTTTAAGATTTATCAGCCGAAATATCTGTCAAGCAGACCCTTGAGAGCCTTGCCGTGACGGGCTTCGTCTCTTGCCATCTCATGAACGGTGTCATGAATAGCGTCGTGACCCTGCTCCTTGGCAAGCTTTGCAAGCTCAACCTTGCCTGCGGTCGCGCCGTTTTCGGCTTCCACTCTCTTCTTGAGGTTCACTTCGGTGCTGTCGGAAACGACTTCGCCGAGAAGCTCCGCGAATTTAGCGGCGTGCTCTGCCTCTTCGTAAGCAGCCTTCTCCCAGTAAAGACCTATCTCGGGATAGCCTTCTCTGAAAGCGACTCTCGACATTGCGAGATACATTCCGACCTCGCTGCATTCGCCCGTGAAATTATCTCTCAGACCGTTGATGATTTCTTCGCTTGCGCCTTTGGCAGCGCCTACAACGTGCTCCGCAGCCCAGGTGAGGCCTTCTTCTTTAACCTCGGTGAACTTATCGCCGGAAGCTTTGCAGACCGGGCAGACAAAACCGTCGGGAATCTCGTCGCCTTCGTAAACGTAACCGCAAATGGGGCAAACATACTTTTTCATATCATTTTCCTCCGTTAATCTTGTGATGTAAATTTATTATATATAACGGCGGCGGCTTTGTCAACAATTTTAGGGGCTTAACGGCATTCTTAACAGAAATTTAAAGAATGGCAGAGGGCTTTTTCTTTCGCTCTCTTAAAACCGAAACAATAACAGCGGACAAGGCAAAAACGAAGACAGCGATTGAAACAATTTGAAGGGACGACAAAGCGCCCGCAAAGCCTCTGTAATCGTCGCCTCTTATGAACTCGAGGAAAAATCTTATGAAAGAATAAGAAATGAGATAAACGCAGATGAGCCTGCCTTTTAATTTGCCGCCTTTAAAAAGGCGCAGAATAACGAGAAAGATAATGAAATTGAGCGCGCATTCAAGCAGCTGCACGGGGAAACGCCTCACTCCGTTCGCCCCGGGCGCGGCGGCGTAGCGATAAACAAATCCTACGGCGCACTCCTTGCCGTAGCAGCAGCCGGAGAGAAAGCAGCCTATTCTCGCAATGGAGTGAAACAAAGGCACGATAACGGCGCAAAGGTCTTTGTAAGAAGCAGAATCGAGCTTTTTAAGCCGGATATATATGAGAGCCGTGAGCAAAGCGCCTATCATGCCGCCGTAAAAAACGGAGCCGCCGAAAATATATTCAAGGCTGCCGAAAAGCTCGCCGAAGGAATTTATTTCGCCCCGGCGTTTTATGAGCTCGATAATTAAATCAAATTTGCCCGCGGCGCTGAAAATATGGCTCAGAAGGAAAGCGCCGATAAAAGAAAAGAGATACATATTCTGCGCGCTGAGCTCGTCGAGCCCGTTTTCTTTCGCGATTTTTCTTATCGCAAAAAGCGAAACGATTATCGCTATGCAGGCGACGATCATATAAGCCGATATCGTTTTGCCGAAAAGATTTATATTCGGAATCATTTTGCCTCCGTTTTATATGCGTAAAATCAAAATCAAGGGCAAAAGCCCCGCCGTAAGACGAGGCTTTTGAGGGAATGCCCCACACGGGGGGAATAAAGGAAAAAGAAGCGTAAAAATCAAATAAAAGCAGCCGCTATCACAAGGTCGAGAAAGCCTTTGGAAACGCCGCTCGCCGCTCCGACGCAGGCGAGAGCGCAGATAACGCCCACTGCGCTGAACGAAGCGCCGATTATGCCGCAGACGAGGCCTGCCGTAGCAAAGCCCGAGCCGACGCCCGTTTCTTTGGCTTTTTTCTGCCCTAAAGCGCCGAAAACTATGCCGACGACCGCAAGCGCGAGAGTGAAATACTTAACAACGGGAATAAATCCGCCTACAATGCCGAGTATTCCGCAAACGAGCGCCGCGATTGACAAGCCGTTGGAGGGCTGAGAAGGCTGCTGAGGGGGCTGCTGAGGCGGAGTATTGAATTGCTGATTCTGAGGCGGCTGCTGCCATCCGTTTTGATTGTTTTGATAATCCATACAGTTTCTCCTTATATCAGCTTATTGAAAACGTTTTTGTTACTTTGCCGTTTGAGTCAAAAATATCCACTAACACGGACGCTTCCACTTCAACGTCGGCGTAATCGTTAATGAGCTCATAAGCAACGCTAACCTCAATCGTTGCACCCGACTTAATATTTTTATACGACATGCTTGAATCATAAAGGTCTTCGCTGTAGGAATAATAGTCAGAAAGCTCTATGCCGCTCTGATAAGCTTTATCACTGATTGCCCATGTGAAGGAATTTTCTTCCGAGCTGTAATTAGTAAACTCATAAGTAACTATTATTATGGGCTTGTCATTTCTGCCGACTGCAGTTTTTGCGGATTTGATAACCACGTTGTAGTCGCCGAGATTGCCTTTGCCATTTGCTTCGGTTTCCGCCTTTTCGGCTTTTTCGGCTTTTTCGGCTTTTTCCGTTTGTTCTTCCGTTTCTTCTTTTTCGGCTTCTTCGGTGCCTTCTTTATCCTCGCTGCCTTCAAGCGCAGACGAAATTCCTTCTTTTATTTCGTTGCCCGCGGCTTTTCCTGCGGCGTAATACATGCCTATGCCTACAATCAGAGAAACAGCGCAAATGACAACGGCGGCGATGGAGAGTCCCTTTTTCTTGCTGAGGAACAAGCCCACGAGAGCGAGAACGAGGCCGATAACGGCTATCCAGATGGATATGAAGTTTAAAAACGGAATCCAGCAGCCGATAATGCCGAGTATAGCCAGCACAAAGCCCGCTATTGAGAGTCCGCTCGTGTTTTTCTTCTCTTTTACGGGAGCGGGCTGAGGATTGTTATTTTGATAAACGGGCTGCTGAGGATAGCTCTGCTGGCGGCGGCTGCGGCTGAGGAGCAGGCTGAGGAACCGGCTGCGGCTGAGGAGCAGGCTGAGGCGCAGGCTGAGAGGGCTGCTCGGGCGTCTGCGGAGTCTGATTTTGGTTAATGTTGTTTTCGTCCATTGATACTTCCTCCAAAATTATTCTTTATTCTCTTTCGGCAGGTTCGCGTTTCCGACCGGCAGAAAAAAGCCCGCCGTTTCATGTAAAATGATACACAAAAGCGGCGGGTGTTTGTTGTGCTGTCAGCACAACAATTTCATTTTGAATAAAAGTATAATTACTTGGAATCAGACAAGCTTTACCGTTAAAAGAGAGGCTATGTAAATTGAGATAACGGTCGTAATCACTCTCAGAAAAATCGCAAAGCCTTTGCCGAAGTTATGTTTTTCGCTGAATTTCGTCATAAAATAACCGAAATCGAATATCGTGCCGGCAGGCACCAAAAAATTAAAAACTATTGAAAGAGATTCTCTGATGCCCGATACGTAATTACTTTCTTTAAAAAACGCCAAAACAGCTACGAAAAGCATGGATACGTAATAAATCGCGGCGCCGGTTTTGAAGCCCTGCTTATCGCTTCTGAGGCCGGGAATGAGAGAAATTATCATTCTCGATTTGCCCCTGTGCTTCAGCGCATAAGCGACCTCGTCAACGTTGTTAAACCGTTTGTTATCGTCCATGCGGGTGCATTTGAGCACGGTGGATTTAAACCTGCCCCCGGTCAGTTTTTCATTCGGCAGGCAGCCCTCGCAAAGGTAGTTGACAAGCACGCCGACGGAGTAAATATCCGCCTTTGCGCTCGTTTGATGAAAGCCGAACTGCTCGGGCGCGGCGTAGCCTACGGTGCCGAGTATCTGAGTGTCTTTGGGCGCGTTTTCTTTTGTAAAACGGCTTATTCCGAAATCAATTATTTTAGCTCTTCCCGCATTGTCAATCAAAACGTTATCGGGGTTTATATCCCTGTGAACTATGCCGAGCGAATGCACGAGCGAAAGCCCTTTGCAGATGTCTTCGCCTATTGAAATTATCATTTTGTCGCTCGGCCTGCCGTATTTTTCTCTGAAATCGGCAACGGAAATGCCTTCAACGTATTCCCTCGCGACGTAGGTTTTGCCATCGTAATCAACAAAGCCGTATATCGCCGCGATACATTCATTTCGGGCATTAAGCAGCTTTAAATAAATTTGCTTCTCTTCGGGAAGTATCTGCTTAAGCACGACCGTGTCGCCGTTAACCTCGGCGAGGAAGGTCGTATCGCTGAATTTTTTTGTTAAAACGACGCTGCTCAATTCTCTTACCCCTTGAAAAAATTTCAAATATACTTTATTATAGATTTGTCACAAAAGGAGAAATTGATGATGAAAAAATCGACGGGTGAGCTGCTTGAAATAATGAAATCAAAGCGCTCTTATGATGAATTTCTCGCGGAAAAGTCCGGCGAACTTATTGATACAACGCTGAGCAAATATCTTGAAGAGCTTGCCGAAAAAAAGCGCCTCAAAAAGAGCGAAATAATAAACAAGGGCAATCTTGACAAAAACTACGCCTACCAGATTTTTAACGGCACAAAGACGAACCCGTCGAGAAACAAAGTTATCATGCTGGCGTTCGGAATGGAGCTTAATCTTAAAGAAACCTCGGAGCTGCTGCGCATCGCGAATAAATCCGACCTTTACGTGAGAGACGCGAGAGACAGCGTGATAATTTTCGGCATAAACAAAAAGATGACTTTAATTCAGGTAAACGAGCTGCTGCTCGACCACGGTCTGGAAATTCTCGAATAAAATTCCTTTCCCGGCGTTTAAAAGCGTCGGGATTTTTTATTGCCCGAAAAGATAAGCTTCTATTTCAGACATGGTGTCAAATATTTTCGCGCCCGAATTCAAAAGCCTTTCGCGCTTTTCATGGCCGCTCGTAATAAGAAAGCAATCCGCGCCGAGCTTCGAAGCCATTTCGCCGTCATGCTCGAGGTCGCCTATAACGAGCGCTTTGCCGGGCTCGGAATTTTCAAGATAAGAAACGGCTCTCTCTATTTTGGACTGAGCGTAATAATCGGCTGAGCCGAGAATTTTGTCAAAATAGGAATACACTCCGTATTTTTTGACGTTGCTCACAAGCTGGTCGTTGTTTGACGACGACACTATCACCTGCCTGCATCCGCTCTCTTTAAATCTCATGAGCAGCTCTTCGCTGCCGCTTGTGAGAGAGCAGTCTTTAAGGTGAGCGAGATAACCTTCGTTATACTCGGCGAGAATATCGGAATAATTCTCTTTATCCAAATCAAAAACGCGCCTGTAAAACTTTTCTATCGGCACGCCGATACAGTCTCTGTAAGCGTCAATATCCAAAACGGGCATGGAGCGTTTTAAAAGCATATCGTTAACGCTCGCGAGCGAAGCGCTCACGTCGTTGAGCAGAGTGCCGTTCCAATCCCAGATAATATATTTATAATCCATATTCTATCCTCCGGAAACCTATTTTACACCATATTGTTTTTTAAATCAACGGTTTACTTTTTTATCCGCTTATGATAATATTTTCATAGTCAGTTTGAAAGGACCGTAACGCAATGCAGAGAAAAAGCGGCATTCTTATGCACATATCCTCCCTCTACGGGGATTACTCAACAGGCACTTTCGGAAAGAACGCTCTCGACTTCATAGATTTCATAAAAAGCGAAGGTTTTTCGGTGTGGCAGGTATTGCCCTTTACGCTCACGGACGACCATAATTCGCCCTACAAATCGCTTTCAGCTTTCGCCGGAAATCCTTATTTTATAGACCCGGAAATTCTGTTTGAAAAAGGGCTCGTTTCACGCTCCGACCTTGAGGGCGCAAAGCAGTCTACTCCATATTACTGCGAATTTGACAGGCTCTCAAAAGAGAGGCTCGCCCTGCTCGAAAAAGCGAGCCGCAATTTTAAGGATTGGGACAAGGCGAATGAATTTCTTTCCTCTCGCCCTCACCTTGACAACTTCTGCCGCTTTATGGCGCTTAGAGCCGAAAACGGCAACAAGCCCTGGCAGGAATGGGAAATAAACGAAATAAGCGACGACTCCGTTTTGAAGACGTGGCAATTCATTCAATATGAATTTTTCACCGAATGGGACGCCGTTAAAAAATACGCCGCAGAAAAGGGCGTTTCAATAATCGGCGACATACCAATATACGTGAGCGACGACAGCTGCGACGTTTGGGAAAACAAAAAGCTGTTTGAGGTTAATTCAAAAGGATACCCCGAGCAAGTTGCCGGAGTGCCGCCCGATTACTTTGCGAGCGAGGGTCAGCTTTGGGGCAACCCTCTCTACAACTGGGACGAAATGAAAAAAGACGGTTACGCCTGGTGGAGAGAGAGAATGGCTCACACGCTCTCGATGTTTGACGGGGTGAGAATTGACCATTTCAGAGCGATAGAATCCTATTGGTCGGTGCCGGCGTCCGAGAAAACCGCCGTAAACGGCAAATGGATAAAAGGCCCCGGCATGGACTTCGTAAACGCCATAAAAGAAGGCAACGAAGACAAGCTGATAATCGCGGAGGATTTGGGCGACATAACGGACGAGGTGCGCGCGCTCGTTGAAGAGAGCGGTTTCCCGGGAATGCGCATTTTTCAGTTTGCTTTTCTCGGCGACGGCGACAGCCTTCATCAGCCGCACAATTACGTCAAAAACTCCGTCGCATACACCGGCACGCACGACAATAACACAATTTTCGGCTACCTGTGGGAATGCAGCGACAGCGAGAGGCAGAGAATGCTCGAATACGTTAACTTCCCGGGCGGAGACTGGGGCCACGCCTCTCCCCTGCTCATAAGAGAAGTGTTTAAGAGCGTGAGCGAGCTTGCGATCATACCGATACAGGATTTTCTTATGTACGGCTCAGACACGAGGCTCAACACCCCGGGTGTTGCCGGCGGAAACTGGAGCTACAGAGTGACGAAAGAACAGCTTCTTTCAGCCGACCTCGAGTTTTTCAAAAATCTCAACAGGATATACAGGAGATGGTAAAAACGGATTTTTTCAGCATAAGCGACAGAGTGCAGGCTCTTTCGGATAAAGCGATAAAAAAAGCCGAAGCGCAGTTTGCCGAAATCGAGAAAATCGGCGAATACAATCAGCAGAAGGTGCTTGCGGCGTTTGTTAAAAATAAAGTTGCTCAGGCGGACCTTTTCGGCTCAACGGGCTACGGCTACGGCGACAGGGGCAGAGATAAGCTCGACGCCGTTTACGCGGACGCTTTCGGCGCGGAAGACGCCATCGTGCGCCACTCCTTCACCTGCGGCACTCACACGCTCGGAATAGCTCTTTTCGGTTTGCTCAGACCCGGCGACGTCATGCTCTGCGTTACCGGCAAACCTTACGACACGATTCAGCCCGTAATCGGGCTTTCGGGCAGCGGCATGGGTTCGCTTAAAGAATTCGGCGTTAAATACGAGCAGGTCGAGCTCGACGAAAAGGGTGAGCCCGACCTTAAAGGAATTAAGCGGGCGGTAAATGAAATAAAGCCCCGCATGGTTTATATTCAGCGCTCAAGAGGCTACTCTTTAAGACCGAGCTTATCGGTCGAAAAAATCTCCGAAATAGCCGAAATCGCTCATTCGGAGCCCGGCACGATAGTTATGGTTGACAACTGCTACGGCGAATTCGTCGAAAAGACGGAGCCCACTCAGGCGGGAGCCAACGTTATGGCGGGCTCGCTCATAAAGAACGCCGGAGGCGGCATAGCGAGAACAGGCGGATATATCGCGGGCAAAAAAGAGCTTGTGGAGCTTTGCTCATACCGGGCGACGGTGCCGGGCCTCGGCAAAGAGGTCGGCTGCACCTTGGGCGAAAATCACAATATGTTCGCAGGCATATTCAACTCCCCCGCCGCCGTCACTTCCGCTCTCAAAACAGCCGTATTTGCCGCCGCTCTCTTTGAAGAAGCGGGCTACAGGGTGACTCCCTCGAGCGGCGAAACCCGCCGCGATATTATACAGTCGCTCTGCCTTGAAAATGAAGAGAGGCTTTGCGCGTTTTGCAAAGGCATACAGTCCGGCTCGCCGATAGATTCATTCGTTTCGCCCGAGCCCTGGGATATGCCCGGATATGACAACAAGGTAATTATGGCTGCAGGCACGTTCGTGCTCGGCTCGTCTATCGAGCTTTCGGCAGACGCTCCGCTCAGAGAGCCCTACGCCGTTTGGATGCAGGGCGGTCTCAATTTCGCGAGCGGCAAAACCGCCGTAATGCTTGCCGCCGACAGGCTTGAAAGAGAGGGGCTGCTTTAATGGAATATGACGGAATAAGCAGAGACAGCCTGTTTCTGCTTGCGGACAACAGATTTCGCAACTCGAGAGATTTTTATGAAGAGCACAAGCAGCAGATAAAAGACGGCGTTACCGTGCCGATGAGGCAGATTGCGGGAATAATCGGCTCGGAGCTTTCGGAGCTTGACCCGTTCATGGTGACAAATCCCGTTAAAATGGTGTCAAGAATTCGCCGCGACACGAGATACACAAAAGACAAATCTCTTTACAGAGAGCACGCGTGGGCAATGTTTATGCGCGACAAGCGCCAATGGGAGGGCTACCCCTGCTTCTGGTTTGAAGTCACTCCGCAAAACTATTCGCTCGGCGTGGGCATTTTCGGCGCGAGCTCTTCTCTCATGCAAAATTTCAGAAAAGCGATAAGAGAGAGAACGGACGAATTTTCCGACGCCGTTCACGGCTGCGAGCTTACGGGAGCGCTGCTTCACGGCAGCAGCTACAAGCGAATGCCCGCAGGCTGCCCCGAGGGCATGGAGGATTATTACGGCATGAAGAGCTTCGGCTACATAGTTTACAGCAATGAGCTCGACGACCTTGCCGACGAAAAAATAATCGAAATTTTAAAAGGATATTACAGCGCGTTTTCTCCGCTTTATAAGTTTCTTCTCAGCGTTGCGGACGAAACGTTTCAAGCCTACGAAAGCGCCGAATAATACAGACGAGAAAGGGAGATAATCATGTACAGAATTCTTTCAACAAACGTATTGTGCTGGGGCAAAGGCATTCACTCGTTAAAAACCAGAATACCGCTCGAAATAGAAATGATAAAGACTTTAAAGCCCTCGTCATTCGGAGTTCAGGAAGCTCACATTGAGTGGATGCGCGCTCTCGAAAAGGGTCTGCCCGAATACGCGTGGGTCGGCGTTGGCAGAGAGGACGGCAAAGAAGACGGCGAATTTGCCGCGGTATTTTATCTGAAAGACCGCTTCACCGCTTCCGACAGCGGAAATTTCTGGATTTCCGAAACGCCCGACGTTCCTTCAAAGAGCTGGAATTCCGCCTGCACGAGAGTTGCGACCTACGTTAAATTGACCGACAAAGAAACAGGCAAAAGCTACGTTCACATAAACACACACCTTGACCACGTGAGCCTTGAGGCGCAGATTAACGGCGCAAGAATGATAAAAGAAAAGGCGGAGTCATTCGGCGGACTGCCCGTCGTTGCGACCGGCGACTTTAACGTTACGCCGAAATCGGAGTGCTACGCGACTATGGTAAGCTCAAACATGGGCGACGCGAGAGTTCTCGCGCCCGACAGCGACGATCACTTCACCTTCCACGCCTTCAGACCGCAGGCAGTTAAGGAAATTATAGACTACGTTTTCGTTGACAAAGCGACCGTCAAGCCGCTCAAATTCAGAGTTTACAGCAAGAAAGTCAACGGAAAGTTTTATTCCGACCACTACGCCGTATACGCCGACGTGGAGCTGGTGTAAAAATATAAGCAATCCTTATTTACGCTTGCGAGGGCGGGCATTCGTCGTCGCAAGCTTCGTATCGCTCGTTTCCGCGCCTATCAAAAGCTTGTCCGCGCGAAAACTCACTCACTCCGCTGCTCC
>CAJOLX010000030.1 GCA_905235625.1 uncultured Clostridia bacterium | reverse complement strand
ATATAGCCTATGGCGCAGTCCGCGCTGTCGGCAATAACGCGCGCCGTGGTTTTGATGAGGTTAATGTCCTCGGGTCTGCCTTCGCCGCCGAGCACTCTGTCGTAAATTTCGCAAAGCTTTTTAAGCCCCACTCTGCAGGGCGTGCATTTGCCGCAGCTTTGTGACAGGCAGAGCCTTATGTAAGACGCCGCGGCGTCAACCGGGCATATACCCTGCTGGGTAGCGCTCAGGCGCGAATTCATGCCGGCGATAATTTTTTCAAGCTCAGCCGTGTAACTGCTTTTGTTTGATAATGATAACTTGTTTATTGGGATCATCCTTTCGTGCGTAAATCCGTGTATTATAATTTTACCAAATAACGGACTTTGTTGCAATAATAATCCGCTTTTTTTGCGTTGACTTTTTCAATTTTTTAAGATGGCTCTCTTTATAAGGGGAAATCAAGGAGAAATCGCGATGGATATTGCCGATATTCTGCGCTTGGGCAGCCTTGCCGCAGGCTCGCCCCCTGCAAGGTCATAAGGCAGATTTAGGGCTGATTTTAAACGCTATATTTTAAGGGACTTCCTTCGGTTTTCGCCGGAGAAAGTCCCTTGCTTTTATTTAATATTTTCCGCTTGCGGCGTTATCAATAGCCGAAGAAATAGTCAAACGGATTGTCGTAAATCGAAGGCGCTCTGGTGGTGCTTTCGGCGGAATCGGAAGACCGGGAATTGCCTCTGTCTTCAATGAGAGTTATCTCAACGTCAAATTGGTCAACGGTGTAGTTGCTGTTGACTCTGCAAAGCGTGAGGGTCATCTTCTGCCCCGCCTTGCCCTTCTCTACCTTTTCGAGAAGCGTGTTCGCGGTGTCGAGAGGAGTGCCGTCAACGGCAATAATGAGGTCGTAAACTCTCGCGTCGGTCTGATTGAGCGATGAATCGGAATTTATCTGAGTGATGATGAGCGTGCCCTGAGGCAGGTTGTTCACCTGAGCTATCATATAATACTGGGTGCTCGCGCTCACGGGCGCGTAGTTAATGCTTATCTTCGCTCTGTCTTTTACGTAGCCGTACTGAATGAGGTCGTCAATGATGACCTTCGCGCTCGAAATGGGTATCGCGAAGCTCATGCCCTCGTAATCGGTCTTAACTATCTTTTGCGAGTTTATGCCGACTACCTGGCCGTATTTATTGAGAAGCATGCCGCCCGAATTGCCGGGATTTATTGCCGCGTCGTGCTGAATGCAGGTCATCGTGTAGCCTATTTCACTGTTTACGGGGCGGTTTATCGCGGAAATCATGCCCGCGGTGAAGGAGCCGAAAAACTCAACGCCGCCCGGGTTGCCCACTGCGTAAACGGGGTCGCCGACTCTGAGAGCGTCGGAATCGCCGAACTCCGCGGCTGTGAAATCCGTGCTCTGCACCTTGATTACGCCGACGTCGGTCTTTTGGTCGTAGCCCACAAGCTCCGCCTCGTAGCTTTCGCCGTCTTCCTTCTGCACTTTTATGGAAATGCCGCTGTCGCTCACAACGTGGGCGCAGGTGATGATGTAGGTGTATTTGCCCGTGCCGTCAAGACCCATGACTATGCCGCTGCCCTGACCGCTGACGGAAGAGGAGGTTTGCGAAGAATAAATGAGCACGCCTACGTTGCTCGCTCTGCCCTTTTCGGCTATTTCATCGGTTGAGAGGTTTTTGCCGCTCTTTGAAGAGCCAGATGACGGAGTTTCGTCAATCTTTAAAGAGGTGTCGTCCTTCTTCTCGACCTCTCCGCTCTGAGAATAGGTGAAGCTTTCGCCGCTCTCGCCGCTCTTTTTGGTCACAACGCTCTTGGTTACGGCTGCGGTCGAAGCTATTATGGCGAACACCAGCAAAACGGCAACTATTGCGAAAAATACCTTTTTGCCCGTCTTTTTCTTCGGAGCCGGAGCCTGAGGGGGAGCCTGATAATAGCCCGTTCTCTGATAACCGCCGCTGCCGTAAGGGTAGCCGCCCTGCGGAGCGCCGTTGGGGTTGTAGCCGGCGCCGTAGCCGCTCTGAGGCGCGCCCGCTCCGTAGCCGCCCGCCTGCTGACGGTAGCCGTAGGAATAGCCGTTATTGGGTATGCGCTGCGCGTCGACAGACTCCTGCTCGTCGGCAGGGTTGGC
Source organism: uncultured Clostridia bacterium (assembly GCA_905235625.1). Taxonomy (GTDB): domain Bacteria; phylum Bacillota; class Clostridia; order Oscillospirales; family Acutalibacteraceae; genus CAG-177. The sequence continues at coordinate 35,582 of CAJOLX010000030.1, read as the reverse complement.
GCTTTGGCCGTAATATCCCTGCGTCTCGGGCTGCGCAGGCTCTGCGGGCTCCGCGCTTTCCCGTTCGCTCGTGAAGCTCGTATAAACGGGCTCTTCGCCGGCGCCCGACTGCTCGGCGGCTGTTTCTTCCGCCGCAGGCTCACCGGAAAACACGTCTTCGTAAGCTTTTTCTATTTTTTCCGCCTCTTCGTTTATCTTTTCTTCGGGGGTCGGATTTTCGACGTTTTCGCCGTTCAAATTATTGTTTTCATCATACATATAGAACGCCTCCGCTCTGTTTTATGACTAAAGTATATCTTCAGATTTTTAATTTTATTTTAACAAGAGTTTAATTATCATTAAATATACGGTGTATTTTTTCATTATCTGTCGGTTATCAGAGCGGCAAGGTGACGATGAACTCGGTATACTTACCTTCCTCGCTCCTGCACAAAACGGTGCCGCCGTGAATTTCGGCTATGGTCTTCACGAGGTAAAGCCCCACTCCGGCGCTCTTTGTGTCGTAGCTTCTCGATTTATCTGTTTTGTAGAACCGCTCAAATATGTTTTCCTGCTCCGATTCGGGTATGCCTCCGCCGCTGTTTCTGATTTTGAGAATTACCTTTTCGGCGTCGCTCTTGGTTTCAACCTTTATGTAGCCGCCCTCGGGGGTGAACTTAACGGCGTTGTCAACGAGATTGTAAACGACCTGGTTAATTAGGTCTTTATCCGCCGTCACCTTTTGCTCGGTCATATTCTCGAGCCCGAGCACCTCTATGTTTTTCTGCTCTATCATTCGCTCAAAATTGAGAAGGGTTGAAAACAGCATTTCGCTTATGTCAAACTCAATGGGCTTGAGCTCCATTTTGCCCGCCTCAAGCCTGCTCATATTGAGCATGGTGGTGACGAGCCTCGAAAGCCTCTGCACCTCGTCGCGCACTATTTTGAGATATTTCTCCTCGTCGTTTTTATCTATCGTGCCGTCAAGAATGCCGTCTATGAAGCCGCCTATGGTCGTCATCGGGGTCTTAAGCTCGTGAGAAACGTTTGACACAAAGCTTCGTCTGCTCATTTCAAGAGCGGAAAGGTCCTGCGCCATGCTGTTGAACGCCTGCGCGAGCTCGTCAATTTCGCTTGAATATCCTTTTTTGTTTTCAACGTAAATTCTCTGCGAAAAGTCGCCGTTTGCGTATTGCTTTGCCGCCTCTGACATCTGGCGAAGGGGTTTCGTAGTGTAATAAACGCTTCTGTAAACGATTATGAGGTCAACGAGCAGGGCAAAAATCGAGGCGTATGCGAACATTCTTATTATTACCGCTATATATTTTGCGAGACCCTGCGTTGTGGGCATTGTGCCGAAAACGGCGCCTCTGAATTCGCCGTTTATGACTATCGGGCAGCCGACTATGAAGGTGCTCGTCGCAAAGGAGCCGCCGAGCTTGCCGGTGTCCCTGTAGTTTGAGCCGCTTTTTAAGGCGTCCATTACGTCTTGCGGAATGGTGTAGTTATCGTGAACGATGCACCTGCCGTCATAGTTTGAGGCATTTTGAATTATATGCTTGCAGTAAACGGGCTCTCCCTCGCCGTTTACCACGAAAAAGTCGGCGTCGAGCGTTTCGCTCGCCTGATAAAGGGAGTTGCAGATAACGAGCACCGTGCCTCTGCTCGTGCCCATATAGTCGGAGCGAAGCAGAAGCTCGGTGTTTTCGGTTATGCTGCCTGTGTTTTCTTCAAGAAGGTCGAGCTTTTCGTTCATCCACACGGCGGAAACCATGAGAGTGAGCGCCGTGCCGACAAAGGCAAAGCTGACGAGGATTATGCTCATCGTTGAGAAAAGATACCTTCTGAAAAGCCCCGAGCGTTTTTTCTCGCGCATTTAATCACCTTCAAAAACAAGCCGCCCTCGGGCGGCTTATTCGTTTAATTATTCGTTGGTGGCAAACTTGTAGCCTACGGACCAAACGGTTTTAAGCTCCCACTTGTCGGAAACACCCTCGAGCTTCGCGCGAAGCCTCTTAACGTGAACGTCCACGGTGCGGCTGTCGCCGTAATAGTCGAAGCCCCACACCTCGTCAAGAAGCTGGTCTCTCGTGTAAACTCTGTTGGGGTTGCTCGCGAGATGATAGAGAAGCTCGAGCTCTTTGGGCGGCGTGTCTATCTTTTTGCCGTCCACGGTGAGCTCGTAGTTAGTGAGGTTGATAATGAGCTTATCGTATCTCACCTCTTTAACGTCGGTCTTGCCGCCGGCTCCGCTTCTGCGAAGAACGGCCTTGACTCTCGCCATAACCTCTTTGGCGTCAAAGGGCTTCACAACGTAATCATCCGCGCCGAGCTCAAAGCCGAGCACCTTGTCAAAGGTTTCCGCCTTGGCGGTGAGCATGATAATCGGTTTGTCGGAGAATTTTCTTATTTCTCTGCAAACCTGCCAGCCGTCGAGCACGGGAAGCATTATATCGAGCAGAGTAAGGTCGGGCTCCGTTTCCTTATAAATACTTATGGCGTCGGCTCCGTTGTTTGCCGTATAGACCTCATATCCTTCTTTTTCAAGGTAAAGCTTGAGCAGCTCGCAAATATTGCTTTCGTCATCAACTACGAGTATTTTTTCGGTTGACATCCAAATCCCTCCTCTGTTTTTTTACCTTATATGAAAATATTAAATGTCAATAGTAAATATTTTATGAATTGCCGAAAAACAATGTGTAAATTCCTTATTCGTTATATACGCCGAATTTAAACACGGTCGTGCTTTCGTATTTTTCGCCTGCGCCGTAAGTGCACTGCGGGAAGGAAGGCACGTTGGGCGTGTTGGGATAAAACTGCGTTTCGAGGCAGAAGCCGCAGTGCCTTATAAGAGGCTCCCCTCCTTTGCCCGGGCGGGTGCCGTCAAGGAAGTTTCCGCAATAAAGCTGAACTCCCGGCAGGTCGGTGTAAACCTCGAGCAGCCTGCCGCTTTCGGGGTCGTAAGCCGATGCGACGGGGCCGTCGCCCTCGTTAAGGCAGAAGTTGTGGTCGTAGCCTCTGCACTGAGTGAGCTGAACGTCGTCGGCGTAAATTTCGTCGCCTATGGTCTTAAACTGCCTGAAATCAAAGGGCGTGCCCTCAACGGGTCTTAACTCGCCCGTGGGGATGCTGTTTTCATCGGTGGGAGTGAAGGCGTCGGCGTTTATTTTGAGCTTGTGGCCGAGAATATCCCCTTTGCCCGCAAGGTTAAAATAAGAGTGGTTGGTCATATTGATGACCGTCTTTTTGTCGCTCACGGCAAAGTAATCTATTTTTAAGGAATTATCTTCATAAAGAGTGAAGCTCACCTTGAAATCGACCTTGCCGGGGAAGCCCATTGCTCCGTCGGGGCTCTCATAGCTCATCTCTATGCTCGAGTCGTCGGTGATTATGGCGCTCCAAACGGCGTGAGAAAGCTCTCCGCCGCCGTGAAGGCAGGTAATGCCCTTTTCATTCTTAACGAGCTCGTATTTTTCGCCGTCAACGGCAAATTCGCCGTTCGCTATGCGGTTTGCGTATCTGCCGACGGTCATGCCCTGATAGTTTGAATATTTCTCGTGGCCCTCGATGGTGTCAAAGCCCATGATTATATCGGCAAATTCGCCGTTTCTGTCAGCCGTTCTCACGGCGTTCAGAGTAGCTCCGTAGGTTATAACGTCAACCGCGGTGCCGCTTGAGTTTTCTATGGTGTAGAGAGCAACGCTCTCACCCTTTTCGGTTTTTCCGAAATCTTTTTTTGTTATCATTCGCCTTGCCTCACTTAAGATTCATTATATTGTATCTGCCTCTTTTGGCAGTCATCCGACCGAACTGTATAGCCCGCGCGGGGCATCTGTTTATGCACGCCGTGCAGTGCTGGCAGCGCCTTTTAGTCCATTCTGGCTTGCCGTCTTTAAGCTTTATTATGCCCTCGGGGCAAAGCTTTTCGCACAAGCCGCACCCCGTGCAGTTATCGTCCGCTTTAAAGAACGCGGTGACTCTGAACGGATTGTAGAGAAGGTACATGGCGCCCGAGGTGAATTTGTCTTTTGCGCCCGCTTTGCGCGCGTAGCTTTCTCTTCTCATTATTCTGTCGGCAATTCCGCCGAGCTTTGCGTCCGCTTTTCTGAGAGTTTCAACCGCCTCTTCGGGCGTAGACGGGTCGTAAGCGACGACGTAATTGTCGGGCATTTTAACGCTCACGCAAAGGTCAAGCGGTCTGTCCAGAGCTTTCGCGAGCCTGTCGCCCGCTCCGTAAGTGTTCGCTCCGCAGGTGATTACGGCAAAAACGTAGCTGCCCATACGGTTTTTTATTTCGGGGTTCGAAACGAACCTTAACACCATTTCGGGCAGCCCTCCGTAATAAACGGGGAAAACGAAACCCGTCACGTCGCTTTTGCCCACGACGCTTTTCACTTTGCCTTTATATATGTCGGCGATGTTTACGCATCTGTCGCCCGTTGCTCTCGCAATTTTTTCGGCGGCATAATGGGAATTGCCCGTGCCCGAAAAATAGTAAATCATTTTAACCACTCTCCGAAATTACAAAATGGCTGCTCCGTCAGTTTCGGCATAACGGCAAACTCCCTCTGCTCCGCCGATGACGGAAGCTTGAGCGTCAACGAATAAGCAAACAGGCCGAAGCCGTCCTTCTGCTTTGCGCCGTATCTTGTGTCGCCGTAAAGCGGAGCGCCCCTTGAGGCAAACTGCGCTCTTATCTGATGCGTTCTGCCCGTGCGAAGGCTCACCCTCCAGAGGTAAAGCCCTTCGTTTTGCGCCGTCAGCGAATATTCAAGGCTCGCCTTTCTCACTCCCCTGCGCTCTCTTTTGACAACGTAGCTCTTGTTTTTGGCGCTGTCTCTGAAAAGCAGGTCGTTCATCTCGCCCTCTTCGGGGTCGATGCTCTGCGCCGTTACGGCAAAGTAGCTCTTTTTAAGCTCGCCCGAGCTTATCTGCTTTGACAGAAACGCCGCGGCGGCAGAGCTTTCGGCAAACGCCATAACTCCCGCCGTTTCCCTGTCGAGCCTGTGAACGGGGTATATTTCGGAGCCGGTAAGAGCGCCGAGCAGAGAGAGCATATTCTCGCCCTGCCCGCCTTCGCACAAAACTCCTCCGGGCTTCAGGCACACTATGACTCCGCCTTCTCTGTAAAGAATTTCGGGGGTCATTTGCGCTCCTCTGCCATATCGAGAGCCGTTTCGATGCCTTCAAAAACGGTTATAAACTGCTTCATAAGCTGTTTGGGCGGCTCCGCCATTCCCGTTCTGAACCACTCGGAAACCGTGCCTATAAGGCCGTACTGGTGGTAGGAAATGATGAACTCTATGTTTTCACTGCTGATATTTCTGTCTTGGGAGAGGTCGTAAATATACTCCGCCATTATCTCTCTGCAGGATTTGAACATATAGGTTTCAAGGTATTCGTAGCTCCTGCTCGCGCAGATATTGTTGATGATTTTTTTGTTGCCGTAGCAGGTCTCTATCATGTGCGAAAAGCCGACGAGCCAGCGAAGGCCGTTATTGTATTTTGAAACCATCTCGGATATTTCCGTTTTAAAAAGCTCTTCAAGCAGCTCGTAAAGGTCGCTGTAGTAATAATAGAAGGTGTTGCGGTTTATTCCGCACCTTTCCACAACGTCTCTTACGGTGATTTTGTCAAAGGGTTTTTCTTTGAGAATATCGAGAAACGTTTGAAATATTTTATCCTTCGTTGTGGCGTTCATAAACGGCCTCCCTCTCAGGCTTCTTCAATCTCTGCCATTTCGGCGCGTTTCTTTGAAACGGCGTCAAGCACTTCTCTCTTGAAGTCGCCGTAGATAGTGTATTTGCTTGCAAAAATGATGTGGGAAATTATGAGCATGAGCGGCGGCACGATAAACATCATAAACGTTATCGCGCTGTTCGCGGCGGCGTTTTCCGCCACGACCGAGGTCGTGCCGGAGCTGAAATCGTAGCCCGTCGCAACGAACGCCGAATACATTATAATGGACTGCAGCGTGTAAGCCATCTTCTGCAGGAAGCCCTTCATTGAGAAGGTGAGGCTCTGATTTCTCGTGCCGAGCTTGTATTCGCCGTAATCCACTATATCGGCAAGCATAACGGTCTGATTGACAAACATACTGCCTATGCCGAGCGACGCCACCATGTAGCAGGCGCCCAGAGCGTAGGGATTGCCGCCCGTTAAGTAGCCCACAGCCGCCATGCCGGCGTAGCCGACGGTAGCTGTCGTGAGCGAGAAGCGGTAAGTGGAGCGGTTGCTCATAAACTTGCCGCAAACGGGGATGACAAGCAGCGAAAGCACCGAGCCGACCGAGCCCAGAAGATTAAACTTTGACTGCATGGTAAGGTCGCCCTTGACCTGAAGGAAGTAATAGCTGCTGATGCCGCTCGTCATGTAATATCCGCAGTTTGAAATCATTGCGAAGAGCATGAACGTGATGAGCTGGTCATTGTGAACTATCATTTTAAGCGCGTTGCCGAACGAGAATTTTTCCTTCGGCTCCACAACGTTTCTTTCCCTTGTGGAAAGCACGCTTATGCTCGCGAAAACGACGAGCGACGCGGCGCATATAACGCTCCATTTGCCGAAGCCTTTGCCCAGCGCGCCGGACTCCATTTTGTCAAGGTCGCTGCCGGGAACGCCCGCAAGCAGCGCGACGAGCAGGGGGGTAAGTATTGAAACTATCCCCTGGCCGAGGCCCGAGAAGGTTCTCGCTATGGTTGAAACGAGGTTTCTGTCTTTCTCCTCGGTCGCAAACGAGGGTATCATGCTCCAGAAGGGAATATCGGCGAGGGTATTCGTCATGCCCCACAGCACGTAGAATATCGCAACGTAAACGTAAAGCCATTTTGAGCCGTATGAAAACCCGGGGTTGTTGAAAAGCATGGAGAGCACAATGCCGTTGAGCAGAGCGCCCGTGATGATCCACGGGCGGTACTTGCCCATTTTGGTTCTTGTGCGGTCCACTATCGAGCCCATCATCGGGTCATTGACGCCGTCCCAAATTCTTGCGATGGGAGCGAGAATGAGCAGGAAAAGGGGGCTCACTTTAAGCGCGTTGGTCAGATACAGCGACAGGTAGGAGTAAAACAGGCCGTATGAAAGGTCAAGACCTACCGCTCCCACGCCGTAGCCGATTTTTTCCTTAAGCGGAACTTTTTCCATAATTATACTTCCCTTTATTCGGATTGAGTTATCTTACAGCCGCTCCTATCTTCTGAAAGAGAAGAATAATGGGAGAAAGCGCCTTGAGCAGAACGTTGCCTATCTTCCAGGTGTATTTGATATTCAGCTTGGAGAGAAGGGTCTGGAACATATTGTCAAGAATGCTTGACGCAACGCTGTCGGAGGGTGATTTTGAGCCTTCCGATTTTCTTATGCCGAAGGAGTCGGCAAGCTCCGCGCTGCCGTCCTTTACCTGATAAGCGCTGTAATAGAGGCTGTCGCCGTCAATGGTGATTGCCGAGAACATGGGATAATCGTTTGAAACTATGCTCTCCGCCTGCGGGAAGTAATCGTTTGTCTTGTCGGTGCCCACTTCCTGATATTCCTTAACGCCTGCCGAGCAGATTATGGAGTAAATCGTGCCGTTCGGGTCAAGCTTCATCGTGTAGTTGCTGCCGTTGTATTCAACGTCTTCGGTGAGGGTAGGCATCTGCATATTTGCGTTCATAACGCCCGTTCTGGTGTAAACGTGGTTGTGACCCTGGAGCACGAGGTCAACGCCGAGATAGGGAAGAAGGGAGCCGAGCTGCTGCCTGAGAGCGGCGGTCTCGTCGTCCTTATAGTAAACTCCGTTTGCGTAAAGCGCTTTGTGGAGCACCACTATCTTCCACTTCGCGTCGCTGTTCTTTATATCCGCCTTCATCCAGTTGAGCTGCTCGTCGCTGAGCTTGTCGTCAACAAGGTCGTTCGTGTTGAGCACGGTGAAGTGAGCGGAGTTGTAATCGAATGAATAATACGTGCCGGTGTCTTCGTCCTGCTCGGGCACGCCGGGAAGGGTGAAGTTGGTTCTGAGCACGGAACCGCTCTTCTCATGGTTGCCGGTCGTGGGCATAAAGGGCTTGGAAAGGAAGGAATCCGAGCTCGCGAAGAAGTAATTCCACTGCTTGGAGTGAGTGCCCAGGTCAACCTGGTCGCCGTTTGAAACGGTAAATCTCGCGTCGGGATACTCGCCGTAAGCCGCGTCCATTACCGCCTTGTAGGTTTCGTAATGCTCTTTTCTCTGAGCCTGAGGATCGGTTATGTTAATGAAGGTGAACGCTTCGTCTTCGCCCGCGGAAAGGGTTATCGTGCCCGCGTCGCTCCACCAGCCTCTTTCGGCGCTGCCTACGCGGTAGCTGTATTTTTCGCCGGGAGTAAGGCCCGTGAGAGTTATCGTGTGCTTGATATAGGTCTTTTCAAGCGGAAGAAGGCCGGCAATGCCGAGGTCCGCGCCGGGGTAGCTTCTGCCGGACTCTTCGTATTTTGCGTTTATTCTTTCGTCCTCGGTCGCTTCGCCCGTGAAATCGGGGCTCTCGCTGTAGGGCAAAAGCTCTATGTCGGTGTCGGTGATGCTGTATTTGGTTATCCAGGTAATCGTTGCGCTCGTGGTTTCATCCTCGGTGAGGTTCATAACGAGGTTTGCGGGAAGGCGGAAGTTTTCGCTCGTCGCCTCCACGTCCTGAGGCCCGGTGTAGGTGAACGTTACGGTATTGTCCTTGCAAACGTCGGGGTTTTCGTCAAACACGAGGGTTTTTATCATCCAGGTGATCGTTGCGCCCCACGCCTCATACTGGCTGGGAGTGAGATACCTGCTGATAACGAGCGTGTCGAGAATTTCGTCGATTGAATGATAGCCCTCCGGCACGAAGGAAATGCCGAGCACGGACTCAACGAGGTTGAGAATGCTGTTGTCGTAGCCGAGAAGCATTGAAACTATTCTGTCAAGCAGAAGGCCGAAAATTCTGAACGCCGAGCCTTCGGGGAAGAAGGAGCTGATGTTGAAGTTTATGGTTGAAAGCAGCTCGTCCTCAATGAGGTCGTTGAGAAGCACTTCAATCAGAAGGTTGAAAAACTGCTCGGTCGTTTCGCCGCTGTCGAATTTGTCGAGCGTGTCTTTAACGTATTCGTAGCCTTCCTTGCCGTAAAGGTCTTCGTCGCCGCCGTAATAGAGCAGAAGGGCGGTGGTGGCGTATTCGCCGAGAGTGCAGGGCTCGCCGGTGAGAGGAGTGCCGAGCACTTCGTGATTGTAGGTGCAGGGATAGTCGCTCACCTGCATGTCAAGGAGCTTGTCGACGAGGGTCTTCACTTTTGCCTTGGTTTCTTCCGGCTTCAAGATATACGCACCCATGATCTGCCTATCAAGGTCATTGATAAGGCCCATGGCGTTTTTGCTGACGGTAAGAATGCTGAAATCGCCTATGGCTATGCCGTCGGTGCCGATGAGGTCGGTGAGCAGCTGCTGCACGTCAATGCCCATAAAGGTGAGGAACTTGATCAAGCTGCCCGCTTCCTGTATCTGCCCGAAATACTCGTCTATAACTTTGCCTATGGTTCTTTCGAGGAATTCGGAGATATTGTTGCCGAAGGTCTGGTCAAAGGACTTCGTGAACTTATAAGGCGCTTCGTAAACGTCGCCGTTTTCGCTTACAACGGGGTTGTATTCGTCTATTTCGTGATTGGTCATGTCAACGGTTATGTTGCTGCCGTCGGTGGTGACGTCAACCGTTCTGAAATAGTTGGGATAGCCCGTAAGGGTCGGGGTGAGAACGTCGGTTATCTCTTCGCCGTTATCGTTTACGTAGGAGCTGCAGTCGCTCGCGTGAAGGTGACCGGTGAAAACGTAGTGAATGCCGGCGTCGGCGTAGGTGTCGGCTATTCTTTCCCAGTCCTGGCAAACGAACGCCCAGAAGGTAGCTTCCTCAATATCCATGTGCGGGATAAGATTGTGGTGCTGCATGACAAGAGGCACTTTTCCCTCGGAGGTCGCTTTGTTCGCCTGAGCGACGACCCACTCGAGCAGCTCGTCGCCGACTCTGCCGTCGGTCATGTGCTCGGTCGTCTTCGCGCCGTTATCAACGGAATACATGCAGGTGTCAACCACGATGAGCTTGTAGGCGTCGCCGAGATCCGCCGTGTATGAGAGCATGCCGCCCTTGATGCCGTCCGCGTCTTCGCTGTATCCTTCGGGAGTGAAGGTCGCGTCCGCCTTGTCAAAGCCGAGATTTTGATAAATCTCTCTGAATTCTTCGGGAGTAGTTATTCTCGCAGGCTCCTCTACGCCGTTTTCAAACGTGCAGGCGTTGGAGTTGTTGATGTCGTGGTTGCCGTTTGTGACAAACACGGGTATTCCCGTTCTCTCCTGCCATTCCTCAAGCTTTGCGGCAAGAGCTACGTGACCCTCATATTCGCCGTCTTTGGTAAGGTCGCCGGGAATGAGCAGATAGTCGTCGCCGTTAAGCTCGGCGTTTCTCAAAACTCCGTCAAGCGCGTTGTCGAGCAGAGAATAGTTTTCGGCGTATTCTTTGCTCTTTGCTATCGTAAAGTCTTTGTATGCCTGATTGTTGCCGCCCTTAAGGCTGTCGGGATAAATGTGCACGTCGGAAAAGACGCCGAGGTGAATGGTGTCTTCCTCCGCGAATACGCCTATCGGCATAACTCCGAAAAGCATGACTATCGCCATAAACACGGCGACGATTTTCACTTTGAGCGATTTTTTCATTTCTTTCTGTCCTTCCTTTTGTTTATATTTGCTTAAGAAGCGGCCCCACTCCGGCTATCGCCTTGGGCACGCCTTTCATTATCTGCCTTGCTCCGCCTTTTTCTCCGTTAAGGATTTTGCAAAGGCCCTCCGCTATGCTCTCGCTGAAAACTCCGCCGCTCATGCTGATGAAATCGCGGAACGGGGTTTGAAGAGCTATTGACTGCGAAAAGCCCGCCGGCACGACGGAGGTGAGAAGCTTCACCATTTTTTTGCCGTTTTTGGTGCGCGCGGCGCTCTCGAAGCAGTCGGTTATCGTAACGGGCGAATCGGGGTCGTATCCTTTCGGCGGAAGCTCTCTGCCGATAAGAGCGACAAACTGCTCGTCGGGCACGTTCTGCACGTCCGCGGTGTAATAAAGCGGCGCGCTCTGACTGTAATCGGGTATCTCGGTTTCGGGAGCGTTCACTTTAACGCAGGCGCTCAGCTTTACGTCTGCGCTCGAGGCGCCGACAAGCACGTCAAAATCTCCGCTCTCAACCGTCCAGTCGTTAACTGCGGTGTTGTAGAAAGCGAAAGCTCTCTTTGACAGCGTTACGGAAATTTCTTTCTCTTCGCCGGGCTCAAGATAAACCTTTTTGAAGCCCTTGAGCTCCTTCTCCGGGCGGAAAATCGAGCTCTCTTTGTCGGCAACGTAAACCTGCGCCGTTTCGGCGCCCGCAACCGAGCCGGTATTCTTGACCTTAAACGTGACGGTGAGCTCTTCGCTCTCGTCCATTTCGGTTTTGCTCAGAGCGAGGTCGGAATATTCAAAAGTCGTGTAGGAAAGGCCGTAGCCGAACGGATAGCGAACGGTTTTGCCCGCCTTTTCATAATATCTGTAGCCGATATATATGCTCTCTCTGTGCTCAACGCTCGCGATGTTGCCGGGGAAGAAATTCTTCGCCGGAGTGTCGCCGTAGCTCATGGGGTAGGTTTCGGGCAGCTTTCCGGAGGGATTTACCTTGCCGGAAAGAATGTCGGCAACCGCTCCGCCGCCTGCCTGACCGCCGAGATAGGAATTGAGCACGGCTTTCACGCTGTCATTCCACGGCATCTCAACGGGCGAGCCGCCTGCAAGCACGACAACCGTGTTGGGATTTGCCCTGACGACCTGCTTTATAAGCTCGTTGTGCGATGCGGGCATCTCCATGTGCTGCCTGTCGTAGCCTTCGCTCTCAAAATCATCCGTGAGGCCCGCGAACACCACGGCTATGTCGCATTTCGCGGCAAGCTCCGCCGCGGCGGCGATAAGAGGAGGATTTTTCTTTTCTTTCTTTAACGAGCGCTCGTAGCCGGGCGCGTATTCGAGCTTATAGCCCAATGCGGCAAGCTCGTCAAAGGCGTTGTCTATCTTGGTGGGATTTATCTGAGAAGAGCCTGCGCCCTGGTATCTCGGATTTTTCGCCATGTCGCCGATTATCGCGATTTTCTTGCTCTTGTCAAGAGGAAGAATGCCGTCTTCATTTTTGAGAAGCACCATGCACTTGCCTGCGATTTCTCTGGCAAGAGGCTGGTCGTCGAGGTCGTTGTATTCGTAGTTTTCCTTGGCGCCGTCGGCGGCTTTTTTGATGAGGCGAAGCACGTTGAGCGCTCTCTCGTCAACCACGCTCTCGTCGATCTCTCCGTTTTTGACCGCCGCCACGATTTTGGCTGTGCCGGAGCCGGAGGAAGAGGGCATTTCAAGGTCGTTGCCCGCTTTGAGGCCCTTCACTCTGTCGTTAACGGCGCCCCAGTCGCTCACGACCACGCCGTCAAAGCCCCATTCTTTTCTGAGAATGTCAATTTGAGTGTGTTTGTTTTCGGAGCCGTGCTCGCCGTTGATTTTATTGTAGGAGCACATAACGGTCCAGGGCTTTGCCTTTTTGACCGCCGTTTCAAATGCGGTGAGATAGATTTCTCTGAGCGCTCTTTCGTCCACGACCTCGTTAACGGTCATTCTTCTCGTTTCCTGGCTGTTTACGCAAAAGTGCTTGAGGGACGTGCCTACGCCCATGCTCTGCACGCCGTTTATAAATCCCGCGGCGAGCTCGCCGGCAAGGAGGGGATCCTCCGAAAAATACTCAAAGTTTCTGCCGCAGAGAGGGCTTCTCTTCATGTTGATGCCGGGGCCGAGCAGAACTCCCACTTTTTCTTTCTGGCACTTTTTGCCGAGAGCCGTGCCCATTTCATAAAGCATATCGGGGTCCCATGAAGCGGCGGTCGCGGCTGCGGTGGGGAAACAAATTGAGCCCACGCTTGCGGTAAGGCTGCTGCCCGTTTTGTCATAGTCCTTTTTTCTCAGGCCGTGAGGGCCGTCGCAGACCATGATTTCGGGAATGCCGTATTTATCCATCCCCTTAAGGTGCCAGTAGTCCCTGCCGTCGCAGAGCGACGCTTTCTCTTCGAGAGTCATCTGAGCAAGGATCTCTTCGGGTTGTTTCATTGGCTGTCTTCCTCCTTATATATTTCCGTTGTGTTGATACCGAGAATTTTTTCGGCGCCCGTTTCTTCAAGCTCTTCAACGTTGCCGAGCTTTTTGCGGATTATGCCGTTTCTTTTGTCCGCCTCGTCGAGCGCGCTGCCCGCTTCGTCAATCTTTTTGCGCGCCTTCGCGAGCAGGTCGCCGAATTTTTCATACTGCTGCTTCGCGGCGGCGAGCACGGTTGATATTTCGGCTGCCTTTTCGTTTATCGCGACCGTTTTGAAGCCGAACGAGAGGGAGTTGAGAAGCGCCGTTATCGTGGACGGGCCCGCGAGCATCACGTTATATTCGCTCATCACCCTTTCGGGCACCGAGCTTGCCGAGGAATAAGCCTCGGCGTAAAGCCCTTCCGTTGCGAGGTAAAGAATCGCGAACGGAGTGGTTACGGGCGGATTTATATATTTTGAAACGGATTTCGCTTCCGCGATTATCCTGTTTTCAAGCGCCTTCTTCGACGCGGCGAGCGCCTGACTGTCGCCGGACTGCGCCGCTTCGGTGAGCCTTATGTAATCCTCCATGGGGAACTTGGAGTCTATCGGCAGATAGGTCGTTACTCCCTCGTTTGAAGGAATGCGCACGGCGAATTCCACTCTGTCGCCCGAATTGTCTCTCGGCGCGAAGTTGGTTTCGTACATCCCGGGCAGGGTCTGGTCGAGAATGGAGCCGAGCTGAACCTCAGCCCACGTGCCTCTCGCCTTCACGTTTGAGAGCACTCTGTTGAGGCTGTTCACGCTGCCCGTCACTCCGCCCGACAGCTCCTTAACCTCGCCGAGGCTTTTGTAAACGCTCTCGAGCCTTTCGGAAACCGTTTTGAACGAGGAATCGAGCCTTTCCGACAAAGTGGCGCTCAGCTTTTCGTCCACCGTGGCTCTCATTTCTTCGAGCTTTTTCTCGTTGCTCTCGCTCATTTGCCTGAGAGCCTCGGCTGTCTGCTTCGCCTGCTTTTCGTTTTGCTCCGAATTTTCTTTCATCAGGCGCACGAGGGCGTTCCCCGCCGCTTTTTCGAAGCGCGCCTGGCGGTCGGAATTGTCCTGCCGCATTTCGTCGAGCTTTTTGCCCGCGCTGTCAACCGCTCTCACGGTTTCTTCTCTCATGCGGGCCTGCGACTCTCCTGTTTCGCGGCGCGAGCGCTCAAATTCCTCGCCGAGCTTTCTGTTAAGCTCGTCGAGCCGCCTGCCGAGCTCCCTGTTTTTTTCGGCAAGCACGGCGAGCAAAATGATGCAAACGAGGGTAAGCGCTGCCGTGATAACGGGAATTACATATTGCAAAGCGCACACACTCCCATTATATTTTATAGATATCATATTATATCACTGCGCGCGCAGTAAAGGCAATGTGCAATTTTACAGATTTGTTTTATACAATTTTCACAAACGGCGCTTTCCGGGCCTTTTTGAACGATTTTGAGCGGGAGCTTCTTTATTTTTTGTGCTTTTCGCACTATATTGTTCTTGACTAAACGGGGATTTTGTAATATATTAGAATAAACTATTTCGGCTCTGTGAAGGCGAAAATTGAAGGAGGAAACTTAAATGAATGTTTTTATGATCGGCGGTACGGGTCTGCTCGGCTGTGAAGCTGCCATTCAGCTCATCAAGCGCGGCCACAAGGTGTCTTCGGTTGCTCTGCCCCCCATTCCCGAAGGAGCTCCCATTCCCGAGGAAATGAATCTTATTATCGGCGACATCAACAAGAAGACCGACGAAGAGATCCTTGACCTGCTCGAAGGCCAGGACGTATTCATCTTTGCCGCGGGCGTTGACGAGAGAGTTGAATTCCCCGCCCCCGTTCTTGAATATTATCACAAATACAACATCGCTCCCCTTGAGAGAATATTCCCTCTGTGCAAAAAGGCGGGCGTTAAGAGAGCCGTCGTTCTCGGCTCCTATTTCTCCTATCTTTCAAAGCAGATGCCTCAGGAGCATTTTGAAGATAAGAACCTCTACTTCCGTTCAAGGCTCGACCAGGAAAAGGTCTGCGAAGACGCCTGCGACGAAAACTTCTCATGCAAAGTGCTTGAGCTCCCCTACATTTTCGGCACTCAGCCCGGCAGAAAGCCCGTTTGGACCGTGCTTATCGACCAGATAGCCTTCATGGATAAGTGGCCCGCCACTATGTATCCCAAGGGAGGCACCGCCATGCTTACCTGCCGCCAGGTCGGCGAAGTTATCTGCGGCGCCGCTCTCAGAGAAGAGCCCGGTTTCGAAGCGTTCCCCATCGGCGTGTACAACCAGACCTGGAACGAATTCCTCTCAATCGTTTATGACGCAAGAGGAATGGCAGGCCGTAAAATCATCAACGTTCCTTCGTCATTGATGAAGATGGGCATGATAAAAGTCGTTAAGGATTACAAGAAGAGAGGCATTGAGTCCGGCATGGATCCCTACAACCTTGCGGACATCATGGGCATCAACCTCTTTATCGACAAGAAGTATGCCGAAATGCTCGGCGCTACCGAAGACGATATCAAAGCGGCTATTTTCGATTCCATCAAGGTCAGCGAGGCTTCCGTAAAAGGCACCGTCAACCTCGTTGAAATGAAGGGCGAATAATAGGTCACTATGCCTTTTAAAACTGCGGAGCAGTGATTCTACTGCTCCGCGTTTCGATAATGCGCATATCTGAAAGGATGGATACTGTGGAAGAAAAAAAGTATGTCGGCAAAAAAGAGCTGTGGATGTTCGCGCTCGGCGCCGGCGGTCAGGGCATGATCTACGCGATGATGTCCAGCTACATCAGCGACTATTACGTTAACGTGCTCCAGCTTAACCTCTGGTTTGTTCTCGGCCTTATGCTGCTCGCGAGAGTGTGGGACGCCATCAACGACCCGCTCATGGGTATGATAGTTGACTCTCACACCACCAAGTGGGGCAAAATGAAGCCCTACATCCTTTTTGCGAGCATTCCCATAGCCGCGCTCACCATTCTCATGTATCTGAGCCCCAACCTCGAGGGCTCGAAGCTCATGGTTTACTGCGCGGTGGTTTACATCGCCTGGGGTATGTGCTACACAATGGCGGACGTTCCCTTCTGGGGCCTGCCCAACGTTATCACGCCCGACACGAAGGATTTCCTTCACCAAAATCATAAACAGCGTCGGCTCCGCTCTTCCCGAGGTATTCTTCCTCATAGCGGGCTTTACCCTTCCTCTGATTATCGACACGACCAACGTTGTTGAATACAACAAGAAAAAATATCTCATCATAGCGATCGCCGTCGTTACGATAGGCATTATCCTTTACGTCAACTCCTATTTCCACATCAAGGAAAGAGTTGTGCCTCCCATTCACAAGAAGGCTCCCGGCGAGCCCTCCGCGTTAAAGCGCGTGTTTACCTGCAAGCCCCTCATGCTCGTGCTTATCATGGGCGTGCTTTCGAGCGGCAGATACATGGTGCAGGCGGCGGCTATTCACGTTGCCCGCTACGCCTTCTACATTCCCACGGGCAAATACGTGGGCGTTGACCTTGCCGCTCTCCCCTATGAGGAGCAGGTTGCCGCTATCGACGCAAGCGTCGGCCTTGTTAAAACCATTTTCCAGGTTTGCGCGATCGTCGGCATGTTCGGCGCAACGCTTCTTATGCCCACCCTCATGAAAAAGGTGGATTACAAGAAGCTGCTCATCTACACCTGCCTCGCGGGCGCGGGCGCAAGCGTTTTCACAACACTCATCGGCTGGTTCGCAAACCCCCGTTACGCCCTTTACTGCTGCATCCCCTTCATTATAATTTCGAGCATACCTCTCGGCGTTATCAACGTGCTTACGGGCGCTCTTATCGGAGACGGCCTCGATTATCTGGAGCTTAAAACGGGCTACCGCGACAACGGTCTCGGCTCCGCAATTCAGGGCTTCGTAAACAAAATCGGCTCCGCCCTCTCCACCTGCGGCATTATCGTTATGTATATGCTCATTAACATAGACCCCACCGAAATGTATTCCTCAACGGTGGTAAAATCCGCCCTCGAGCTTACTCACGCGCAGAATTTCGCGGTCTTCTCGCTCGTTTCGGTCATCCCGGGCGTCAGCCTGCTGCTTTGCTCGATACCGATGTTCTTCTATGACATTTCGGGCGAAAAGAAAGAGCAGATGATAAAAGACCTCAAGGCAAAGCGCGAGGCCGAAGGTATCGTCATAAATGAAAACGCCTGATAAGGCGCTTTAAATCCCAAAAGAAAGAAATCCGGTGAAACTCTTGTCCCAAAACAATTTGCTGAGAAACGTTGCCATTATCGCCCACGTTGACCACGGCAAAACCACTCTCGTGGACGAAATGCTCAAGCAGTCCGGCACCTTCAGAGAAAACGAACAGGTTGCCGAAAGAGTTATGGACTCCAACGACCTTGAGCGCGAACGCGGCATTACGATTCTCTCAAAAAACACTGCCATACATTATAAAGGCACCAAAATAAACATAGTTGACACCCCGGGCCACGCCGATTTCGGCGGCGAGGTGGAGCGTATTCTGATGATGGTGGACGGCGTGCTTCTGCTCGTTGACGCCTTCGAGGGCTGTATGCCCCAGACCCGCTTCGTGCTCAAAAAGGCTCTCGGCCTCAAAAAGACGGTCGTCGTTGTCATAAACAAAATCGACCGCCCCAACGCAAGGCCTTACGAGGTTGTCGACGAGGTGCTTGATTTGTTCATTGACCTCGGAGCGGACGAGGACCAGCTTGAATTCCCCGTTATTTACGCGAGCGCGAGAGACGGCTATTCGAGCCTTGACCCCGAGGCTCGCTCGGGCGATATGCAGCCGCTGTTTGACGCGATACTCGAAAACATAGCTCCCCCGCCCGGTGATTCGGACGGCCCCCTGCAGTGCCTTTTCTCCTCACTCGATTATGACGATTACGTGGGCAGAATAGGCGTTGGCAGAATAGAAAGAGGCACGATTAAGCGCAATCAGACCGCCTCTTTGTGCAAAACGGACGGCGCGGTTCAAAACGTTAAGGTTTCAAGGCTCTATCAGTTTGAAGGCCTTAACAGAGTTGAATGCGAAACCGCAAAGGCGGGCGATATTATTTGCGTGAGCGGCATCGACGGCATAAATATCGGCGAAACGCTCTGCGACTCCGAGCACATTGACCCACTGCCGTTTATAAAAATCGACGAGCCCACCATTTCGATGAATTTCATCGTTAACGACAGCCCGTTCGCCGGCAAGGAAGGCAAATTCGTAACCTCCAGAAATCTGCGCGACAGGCTCTTTAAAGAGGTGGAAACGAACGTTTCCATGAGAGTTGAAGAAACCGACTCGACCGACACCTTCAAGGTAAGCGGCAGAGGCGAGCTCTCTCTTTCCATTCTTATCGAAACCATGCGCCGCCAGGGTTATGAATTCCAGGTGTCCCGCCCGAAGGTCATTCTCAAAGAAATTGACGGCGAGCTTTACGAGCCCATGGAGCTGCTTATAATCGAAGTGCCCGAAAACTACGTGGGCACCGTTATCGAAAAGCTCGGCTCGCGCAAAGCGGAGCTCGAAAATATGGGCACGAGAGAAGGCGGCTCGACCCACCTTGAGTTTAAAATTCCCTCAAGAGGTCTTATCGGCTACCGCTCCGAATTCCTTACCGACACTAACGGCAACGGCATTATGAATCAGCTTTTTGACGGCTACAAGCCTTACAAGGGCGATATTCATTCGAGAGAAAGAGGCTCAATAATCGTGCACGAAACGGGCGTTTCGTCAGCCTACGGCCTGTTTAACACGCAAGACAGAGGCAGGCTGTTCATCGGCCCCGGCGTTGACGTTTACGAGGGCATGATAGTGGGCGAATGCGCAAAGAACGAAGACGTTACCTGCAACGTGTGCAAGCTCAAGCACCTGACAAACACGCGCGCGAGCGGCTCCGACGACGCTCTGAGGCTCGTGCCTCCGAGCAACATGAGCCTTGAGCAGTGCATGGAATTTATAAAGGACGATGAGCTGCTTGAGGTGACGCCCACCTCGCTGAGGCTGCGCAAACGCATCCTCTCCAAAGAGCAGAGAATGAAACAGCAGTTCAGAAACAAATAATTCTTTTATGGAAATTAAAAAATCGGCCGTCGCTCTCGGCAGCTTTGACGGCCTGCACAAGGGTCATAAAGAAGTGCTTGCCTGCGCCCTCTCTTTTGAGGAGCGCGGGCTTGTGCCCTGCGCGCTTCTCTTTGCCTCCCATCCCCTGCTCTCCATCGCGGGCAAAGCGCCCGAAGAAATTTTGCAGAGCAGCCTGCGCGACAAAATGCTTTCAGGCATGGGAGTTGAAGAGAGACTCGCAGATTTTGATGAAATAAAGGATATGTCCCCCGAAGCGTTTTTTGAAAACATTTTGCTCGAAAAGCTCAATGCCGGAGCGGTTTGTTGCGGCGAGAATTTTCATTTCGGAAAAGGCGGCGCGGGCGACGTTTCCACTCTTTTTTCTTTATGTGAAAAATACGGAGTCGAGCTTAAAATCGCTCCTCTCGTAACCGTGGGCGGAGAGCCCGTCAGCTCCTCGCGCATAAGGGAAGCGGTCAAAAACGGCAACATTCCCCTCGCGAACGAAATGCTCGGCTATTGCTTCGGCTATGAAGCGGTCGTAAAATCGGGCGCAAGGCGGGGCAGGCTTCTCGGCTCCCCCACCATAAATCAATATTTTGACAAGGGCTTTCTCGTGCCCAAAAGCGGAGTTTACGCCTGCAAAACGGAGCTTTACGGCGTTTATCACGCCGCGGTTGCCAATATAGGGCTCAGACCTTCCTTTGAAAACGAGGATTTCAGAAGCGAAACCTGCATTCTCGGCTTTGACGGCGACCTTTACGGCAAAAAAGTCAAGGTTGAGCTGCTCGAATATCTGAGAGAAGAGAGAAAATTTTCGGATATCGACCTTCTCAAAGCGCAGATAAAGAGCGACGCCGAGAAGGCGGAAAAGATTTTTGAAAATCAGCTTTGATTTTACCGACGGACGACTTTTTTAAAATTCGGGGTGAACGATATGTATGACAGCTGGGAATCTCTGAGGCTCGACTGCCTTAAATGCGAAAAATGCGACCTTTGCAAAACGCGTCACAATCTCGTTTTCGGCGTTGGCAACGAAAACGCCGAGGTTATGTTTGTGGGCGAGGGCCCGGGCTACAATGAAGATATGCAGGGCGAGCCCTTCGTGGGCAGGGGCGGTCAGCTTCTCGACAAATATCTCGAATACGTGGGGCTTGACAGAAAAAAGAACATTTATATAGCGAATATGGTCAAGTGCCGTCCGCCCGAAAACCGCGATCCGTCGGCAAAAGAGCAGGATATGTGCATAACCTGGCTTCGCGAGCAGACAAGGCTCATTCGCCCCAAAATAATCGTCTGCCTCGGCAGAATATCGGCAAAACGCCTTATCGGCGACAGCTTTTTGGTGACTAAAGACCACGGCAAATTCATCGAAAAAGGCGGCATTCTCTTTATGGGCACGTTTCATCCGGCGGCTCTTCTCAGAAACCCGAACAACAAGCCCGCCGCGCTTGACGATTTCATCGCTCTGAGAGAAAAAATACAGGAAGTTTGTGAGCACACCTATGACTTATGACGCTGAAAACTATGACGTAATAGTAATCGGAGCGGGGCACGCCGGCATTGAGGCGGGCCTTGCCTGCGCGCGCCTCGGAGTTAAAACCGCCGTGTTCACCGTTAACCTTGACTGGGTGGGCAACATGCCCTGCAATCCCTCAATAGGCGGCACCTCGAAGGGGCATCTCGTAAGAGAGATAGACGCTCTCGGCGGCGAAATGGGAAAAGCGGCGGACGCAAACACCCTGCAGTCCCGTATGCTCAACAAAGGCAAAGGGCCCGCGGTGCATTCGCTCAGGGCTCAGATAGACCGCAGAGCTTATTCCGAATATATGAAAGCGACGCTCGAAAGGCAGCAAAACCTGTTTTTAAGGCAGGCGGAAATAACCGATATAGAAAAAGACGGCGATTTCTGGCTTCTCACTACAAGGCTTGAGGCAAAGCACAGGGCAAAAGCCGTAATTCTCGCTACCGGCACTTTCCTTGCCGGCAGAGTTTATATAGGCGACGTTTCCTACGAAAGCGGTCCGGACGGCATGTTCCCCGCGACGAGCCTTGCTCTCTCCCTTAAAAAGCTGGGCGTTCCCACAAGGCGTTTTAAAACAGGCACTCCGCCGAGAATAAACCTGAGAAGCGTTGACACAAAGGCGCTCGAGCCGCAGTTCGGCGACGAAAAAACGGTCGCTTTCTCTTTTGAGAGCGAAAAAAAGCCCGAAAACAAGCTCCCCTGCTACATAGCTTACACGGGCGAAGAAACCAAAAAGATAATACTCGACAATCTTCACCGCTCCCCTCTTTACAGCGGCAAAATAGACGGCGTGGGGCCGAGATACTGCCCGAGCATAGAGGATAAAATAGTCCGCTTCTCCGAAAAGGAAAGGCATCAGATTTTTGTTGAGCCCTGCGGAGAGAAAACGGACGAAATGTATCTTCAAGGGCTTTCGTCCTCTCTGCCCGAAGACGTTCAGCTCGGCATAGTTCACTCCATACACGGGCTTGAAAACGCGGAGTTTCTGCGCACCGCCTACGCCATAGAATACGACTGCGTTGACCCTCTCGCTTTGCGGCAAACCCTTGAATTTAAAGACTTCCCCGGGCTTTACGGCGCAGGGCAGTTCAACGGCTCAAGCGGATATGAAGAAGCAGCCGCTCAAGGTCTTGTAGCAGGCGTAAACGCCGCCCTCAAGATTTTGAAAAAGCATCCCCTCGTGCTCGACCGCACCACTTCTTATATAGGCACTCTTATTGACGACCTCACAACTAAAGGCTGCTCCGACCCTTACAGAATGATGACGAGCCGCTCGGAATACCGCCTTATTTTGAGGCAGGATAACGCCGACAGAAGGCTCACCGAATACGGCTATCAAGCGGGGCTCATATCCGAGGAGCGCTACGCGCGCTTTAAGCAAAAGCTTGCGATGATCGAGAGCGAAAAAGAAAGGGCCAAAGCCGTATCAATAAAGAAATGCGACGAGCTTGACAGCGCCCTTGTTTCACGTGGAACATCTCCGCTCGAAAAGGGCCTCAAAATGGCGGAGCTGCTCAAACGCCCCTGCGTTGACTACGAGCTTCTCGCTCCGTTTGACCCCGACAGGCCCGATTATCCCGACGAAATATTTGAGCAGGTCGAGATAGACATAAAGTATGAGGGATATATCGACAGGCAGCAGCGTCAGATAGACGAAATGAAACGGCTTGAAAAGCAAGCCATTCCCGAAGATATAGATTACTCCGAGATAACGGGATTAAGGCTTGAAGCTATTGAAAAGCTCGGCAAGATACGCCCCGAAACTGTCGGTCAGGCGTCAAGAATTTCGGGTGTCTCCCCTGCCGACACGTCGGTGTTAATCGTTTATCTTGAAAGGAAGAGAAAGAATGAACTTTAATCTCTCCCTCCTTAAAGAAAACCTTGATAATATGAGCCTCTCGATTTCGGACGAAGCAGTTTCAAGGCTTGACCGCTTTGCGGGAATGCTCGCCGAAAAAAACAAGCTCTTTAACCTCACCGCGATCACAGACCCCGACGGCATTGCGGTGAAGCATTTTGCCGACAGCCTTTCCGTTATGACCGTCTGCGATTTGCAGAGCGCGGGTAAAATTCTCGATTTGGGCACGGGAGCGGGCTTTCCGGGCGTTCCGCTGCTTGCGGCAAACCCCGATTTGGATGTTGCCTTTATGGATTCTACGGCGAAAAAGCTCGGCTTCATTTCTTCCGCTCTCGAGGATTTGGATTTATCCGCTTCTTTCATAAACATGAGAGCGGAGGACGCGGGCAGAGATAAAGAATACAGAGAGAGCTTTGACCTCGCCGTTTCGAGAGCCGTCGCTCCGCTGAACGTCCTTTGCGAATACGCTCTGCCGCTCGTAAAGGTCGGCGGCTCGTTTATCGCCATGAAGGGCGCAAACGCCGAAGCGGAGCTTTCGGAGGCACAAAGCGCCGTCAAAAAGCTCGGAGCGTCGCTTGCAAAAACGGTTGACGTTCCCTTAACGGACGGCAAAAGAACCCTGCTCGTCTTTGAGAAGGTTTCGCCGGTTTCCGAAATCTATCCGAGAGCGGGCGGCAAAATCAAAAAATCTCCGCTTTGATTTCTTGCGAAAGCTCCTGTCGGCGGAATAAAACGTATTGCGTAACTTATCCGAGGGGCGTGGATTTATTATCCGCGCTCCGTTCTTTTTGCTTTTTTCGCTCCGATATTTCAAATTTCGCCGTATATTCCTGCGTTTAAAATGTTCCACGTGAAACATTGAGCCGTTTTTAAGTTGCATATTAAAAAATCTTATGATATAATTTCAGCATATTAACTGCATTGGAGCTGAAAATATGGCTAAAACAGTTGCCATTGCCAACCAGAAGGGCGGCGTAGGCAAAACGACCTCGGCTGTCAATCTTTCCGCCGCGCTCGGCAGCAAAGGATATAAAATTCTGCTTGCGGATATGGACCCGCAGGGCAATTCCACAAGCGGTTTCGGCATCAACAAAAAGGGGATAGAGTTCAATTCCTATCACATGCTCATGGGCGAATGCGCCGCGAAGGACTGCATTATTAAAACCGAGTTTAAAAACGTGAGCATAATTCCGTCCGGCATGGACCTTGCGGGCGCAGAAATTGCTCTCACCGAGTTTGAGAAGCGCGAAAGCAGGCTTAAAACCGCTCTCGCTCTCGTAAACGAAGACTATGATTTCATATTCATCGACTGCCCGCCGTCGCTCGGTCTCGTCACCTTGAACGCCTTGTGCGCGGCAGACACTCTGCTCGTGCCAATTCAGTGCGAATTTTACGCTCTCGAGGGCCTTTCCCAGCTTATCGGCACCGTCAGAACGGTGAAGCGGCTTTACAATCCTTATCTCGAAATAGAGGGCGTGCTGCTCACTATGTTTGACGGCAGATTAAATCTGACACAACAAGTTGTGGATGAAGTTAAAAAATGCTTCCCCAAAAAGGTTTATTCCACCGCGATTCCGAGAAACGTTCGTCTTTCGGAGGCTCCCGGCTTCGGCATGCCGATAATGTATTACGATAAATCTTCAAAAGGCGCGAAGGCTTATGAGAAGCTCGCGCGCGAATTCCTTAAATCAAACGGAAAGAGAGGCTGACGGATATGGCTGAGAAAAAAAGAGGACTCGGCAGGGGAATAGACTTCCTTTTGCAGGATAATTCTCCGGAGGACAGCGACGGCTCGTCTTCCGTAATGCTTAAAATAAGCGACATTGAGCCCAACAAAAACCAGGCGAGAAAGAATTTTGACGACGAAGCTCTTTCCGAGCTTGCGGATTCCATTTCAAAGCACGGCGTGCTTCAGCCTTTGCTCGTGAGGCCTCTTGCGGGCGGAGGATATCAGCTCATAGCGGGCGAAAGGCGCTGGAGAGCGTCGAGGCTCGCGGGACTCACGCAGGTGCCCGTTATAATCAAGCCTCTTTCAGACGAAGAAGCTGCGGTCATTTCTCTTATTGAAAACCTGCAGAGAGAAGACCTTGACCCCGTTGAAGAAGCGAAGGGCTATCACAGCCTTATCACCGAATACGGCCTCACTCAGGAGCAGGCGGCGGAGCGCGTGGGCAAATCCCGCCCGGCAGTCGCGAATTCTCTCAGAATACTCAAGCTGCCCGACGAGGTTCTTTCTCTCATTTCATCGGGAGAGCTCTCGGCAGGCCACGCAAAAGCTCTCGCCGGCATTGAAGACAGGCGCGCGCTCATTCAGCTTGCGAAAACCGCAGCCGAAAAGGGCCTTTCCGTAAGAGAAACGGAAAAGCTCGCAAAAGCTCTTTCAAAAACAAAGACGCCTCAAAAATCCAAACAGGCAAGGCGCGACAGCTTTTTTGACGAGGTCGAGCTTTCGCTCAATAATTCCCTCGGCAGAAAAGCAAAGGTCGTGACAACGGGCAAAAAAGAAAACGGCACTCTCGAAATTGATTTTTACGACAAAGACGACCTTGCCCGCATAGTGAGGGCGCTTTCGTCGCTCGAATAAAAGAGGGGATAGTGTGAAAAGAAAAAAGGGTACCCTGCTTCTCGTGTTTCTTATCACCGCAGCTCTCGCCGTTTCGGCGCTCGCTCTGACCTCTTTTCTGCGCTCCGCCGTGCCGACGGTCGGGGAGTTTCCGTCCGCTGATGAATATTATGAAGAAACCGAGACCGAAAAGAAGGCGCCCGATATTGACCTTGACTCCCTCGCCGCGTTCCTTTCGGATAATTTCGGCAGGGAGTTTACAAGCCTTGAAATGTCAAGAGCCGGGGATGAAATAAATCTTCGGCTTTATGAGCATATTTCCGAAACGGAATTATCAGCCGATGATTTCAAGCTCCTTACGGGCTATACCGTAAACGCTTTTCTCGATAAATTCGGCTCCATGCAAAGCCGCGACATGAGCTTTAACGGAAAAGACACCTTCACCCTGGGCTTTACCGGCGACGTCAATTTTACCGAAACGGGCTACGTTATGACTCACGCGCGCAATATGCCCGGCGGCGTGATTGACTGCATTGACGAAACCTTCCGCTCCGAAATGGAGAGCGCCGACATAATGCTCGTTAACAACGAATTCCCTTATTCCGACAGAGGCTCGCCCACTCCCGATAAAAAATATACCTTCCGCGCAGACCCCGCAAACGTTCATTATCTTAACGACATGGGCGTTGACATAGTTTCTCTCGGCAACAACCACACCTACGATTACGGCTACGAGAGCTTTGTCGACACTCTCTCAACGCTCAAAAAAGCGGGCATTCCCTATGTGGGCGCAGGCATGACGATATCGGAGGCAAGCGCTCCCGTCAGCTTTATAATCAACGGTTACAAGGTTTCTTACCTTGCCTGCTCCGGCGTTGAATGGCCTATAAAAACTCCCGTCGCCACTCAGACTTCATGCGGAATAATGGGCTCTTACGACGGCGGCGAGGCGATGAGAGAAGCGGTTGAAGAGGCTAAAAAAACGAGCGATTACGTTATAGTTTTTCCCCACTGGGGCTATGAAAACACAACGGAGCTCACCTCCGCTCAGATTTCCTGCTCTCGCAAGTGGATAGACGCGGGCGCGGACGCCGTTATAGGCTGTCACGCCCATATTCTGCAGGGCGTTGACTACTACAAAGGCGCTCCCATCGCTTACGGGCTCGGCAACTTCTGGTTCAATACAAAAAACGTGCCTACCGTGCTTTACAAGCTGATAATCGGCAGCGACGGCATCAAAACTCAGATCGTACCGGGCAGGCAGGCAAACAGCGAAACGAGATATATGGACGACCCCGCCGACCGCAGAGCGCTTTATGACAGCATAATTTCCTGGTCGCCCGGCAACAACGCCGAAATATCGGACGACGGATTTATAACGGAGAAAACATCATGACCGAACAGCTTTATTATAACGACTCTTATCTCTCTTCTTTCAGAGCGAAAATACTTTCCTGCGAAGAGAAAAACGGCGTTTTCGAGGTTATTCTCGACCGCACGGCGTTTTTCCCGGAGGGCGGCGGTCAGCCCGGCGACAGGGGAGTTATAGGCGCGTGCGAGGTTATCGACACAAAGCTCGAAAACGGAGAGATAATTCATCTTTGCCGCGGCAAAGTGAGCGGAGAGGTCGATTGCTCGATTGATTGGAAATTCAGATTTTCAAATATGCAGCAGCATACGGGCGAGCATATTTTTTCGGGTGTGCTTCATTCCTTGACAGGCTTTGACAACGTGGGCTTTCACATGGGCAAAGAGGAGGTTACGGTCGATTTTAACGGCGCCGTAAACAGCGAAACTCTCGCTCTTGCCGAAAGAAAAACCAACGAATTTATTTACAAAAACGCTCCCGTTACCTGCTTTTACCCTGCTCAGGACGAAATAAAAAACTACGACTACCGCAGCAAAAAAGAGGTTGAGGGCGCTCTCAGGCTCGTTGAAATTGAAGGAGCCGACCTTTGCGCCTGCTGCGGCACTCACGTGCGCTTTGCCGGCGAGGTGGGCATGGTCAAGGTGATAACGAGCGAAAACTACAAGGGCGGAGTGAGAATTACTCTTAAAATCGGCGAAAAAGCGCTCGAGGACTATATTGAAAAGAATAATTCTGTTTTAGAAATATCATCCGCTTTATGCGCAAAATACGGCGAGGTGTCGCAGGCGGTAAAAAAGCTGCAGGAAAAGCAAAACGACCTGCGCATTGAGCTTTATAAAGCCAATGAAAAAATAGCGGAGCTTACCGCGAGGGATTATTCGGAGGCAAGACCCTTCGTTTTTGACTCGTCGTCGGACCCCGAAACGGCAAGAATGGCGGCAAATATAGGCGCGAAAAAAGTTGAAACAGCTTTCGCTTTTTCGGGCAATGACGGCGACGGCTACAAATACGTCGTTTCATCTCTTACCCGCGACGTAAGGCCCGTGAGCAAAGAGCTTAATTCGTTTCTTGAGGGCAGGGGAGGCGGAAAGCCCGAGATGGCTATGGGCTCCGTGAAGGCGCGCAGAGCCGAAATAGAAGAATTTTTGCTCAAAAACTTCGCGAACGGCGGCAATAAATAAAATTTTTTCTTGATATTGCGCGATTATTATTATATAATAAAGAGACGAAGAACTTTTCTTTGGTCATGTGGCGTGTGGGTCCTGTGCGACAGGACGCTGTGAACCATGTCAGGCGGGAGACCGAGCAGCATTAAGCGGATAGTCATGTGCGCCACAGTCTGCCTGCTCGCCATATGACCGAGGAAAAGTTCTTTTAAAATAATCACGAATTTACCAAAAGGGGTGAGAAGATGTATTTGGCTCTTTACAGAAAGTGGAGGCCCGCCACGTTTGACGACATATACGGCCAGCCTCATATCACCGAAACTCTCAAAAGAGAGGTTATGTCAAATAAGCTTTCTCACGCCTATATTTTTACCGGCTCGAGAGGCACGGGCAAAACCTCCTGCGCGAGAGTGCTCGCGAAAGCGGCAAACTGCCCTCATGCCGTTAACGGCAACCCATGCAACGAGTGCGAAATCTGCCGCGGCATAGATAACGGCACCTTGACGGACGTTGTTGAAATGGACGCCGCGAGCAACAACGGCGTTGACGAAATGAGAGAGCTGCGCGACAAGATAAACTTTTTGCCCTCTATCGCGAAATACAGAGTATATATCATCGACGAGGTGCATATGCTCTCGACCTCCGCTTTCAACGCCTTTCTCAAAATGCTTGAGGAGCCGCCCGAGCACGTTATTTTCATTCTCGCCACCACCGATATCCACAAAGTGCTGCCCACTATTCTTTCCCGCTGCCAGAGGTTTGATTTCAGGCGCATCTCTTCCGCGGATATAAAAGCAAGGCTGCAGTATGTGGCTCAGAATGAAAACATAACTCTCACCGACAGAGCCGCGGGGCTCATAGCGAATATTTCGGACGGCGGCATGCGCGACGCTCTTTCCATTCTTGACCGCTGCGCCGTCATTTCCGATAAGATAGATTCTGAGGAAGTTCAAAAAGCGGCGGGTGTCGCAAGCTCCGACAATCTTTTCAAAATGTCAGGCTACATAGCCTCCGGCGATTTCAAATCCGCTCTTTTGCTCGTATCGGAGCTTTACGCCGGCTACTGCGACGTTTATCTTTTGGGCACGAGCCTGCTTGACCATTTCAGAAATCTAATGGTCACAAAATCGGTAAACGACTGCAGCGACCTTATAATTTGCTCACGGGAAGACCTTGAAAGATATAAACAGAGAGCGGCGGAATTTTCAATGTCAAAAATTCTCGAATGCATTGAAATTTTGTCCTCGTTCAACAGCACCGTAAAAACGGCTTCAAATAAAAGAATTCTTCTCGAAAGCGCTCTTATCAAAATGTGCGGAGTGAAGGACTCTCTGCCTTCGCCTCAGGTTAAGCCCGCAGCAGAAACGCCCGCTCCGGTCAAAACGGAGGAGCCGAAAAAAGAAGAGCCGGGGCCCGTTTCAGCCGAAAAGCCGGAAGAAGACGAAAAAGAAGAGAAATCCGAAGCTCCCGCCGAAACCGATAATCGTGAGATAAAAGTTCCTCCCGTCGAAACGGCGGATTATCCGGAGGGCCCGTTCTCTTTGTGGCCCGAAATCAAAGAGAGACTCAAAAGCTACGATATGGCTCTGTTTGCCGTGCTTTCCGAAACCTCCGCAATTTACAAAAACGGCAAGATAGTGATTTTAACCACCAACGCGAGCCTTAAAGAATATATCGTGAGCAACAACTACGCTTCTTCTCTCAAAAACGCCATTATCGACGTTACGGGCAAAGAGATGAAAGCGGCAATTTCCGTAACCAACGCGGAAATACCTAAAAAAGAGCCCGAAAAAGAGGATGAAACGAGCCCTTTGGGAGCACTCATATCAAAAATAAACGAGTTTAACGGTTAAACTTCAAAACAGTGAGGAGATAAATTATGAAAGCAAGAATCCCGGGCGCCGCTCAGGGCGGCGGACAGCAGGCCATGATGAAAAAAATACAGGAAATGCAGGAAAATATGGAGAGAATTCAGCACGAGGTTGAAGAAACCGAATTCACTTCATCCGCAGGCGGCGGAGCGGTAGAGGTTACCGTTACCGGCGCTCATCAGGTCACAAAAATAGAGTTAAAGCCCGAAGTAGTTGACCCGGAAGATATTGAAATGCTTGAGGATTTGATTATCTCCGCATTCAACGAGAGCATCCGCAAGGCAAACGAAGCTATGGAAAAGGGAATGGAAGAGGCTAAAGGCGGCCTTTCCATACCGGGGCTCCTTTGATGAACGGATTTACCCCTTCTCTCGAGGCTCTCATAGATAAGCTTGCCTCTCTGCCTTCAATAGGCAGAAAAACCGCTCAAAGGCTCGCATTTCATTTGATGTCGCTGAGCGATTCCGAAACGGATGATTTTATAAACGCCATTCTCAACGCGCGCAAAAAAGTGAAAAGGTGCAGCGTTTGCTGCAATTTTTCCGACGACGACGTTTGCCAGATCTGCTCTTCAAAAGAGAGAGACAAAAGCGTTATCTGCGTGGTTGAAAGCCCGAGAGACGTTCAGGCGTTTGAGAGAACCAACGAATATTCCGGCACATATCACGTTTTGCACGGCGCGATTTCACCGATGAACGACGTGAGCCCCGAGGATATTTGCATTAAAGAACTCATAGCGAGGCTTTCGGACCCCGAAATAAAAGAGGTCATAATGGCGACGAACCCCACGGTTGAGGGCGAAGCCACCGCGATGTATATATCAAAGCTCATTAAACCTCTCGGCGTGAAGGTGAGCAGGCTTGCTTACGGCATACCCGTGGGAGCCGACCTTGAATACGCCGACGAATACACTCTTGTGAGGGCAATTGAGGGCAGAAAAACGCTCTGATTTTTTTCACTGTTTTTTTCACTTTTTCTTCACCCCAATTCACGGTTTTCACACAGGTTTGAGTTATTCACTTTCTTCACATTTTATTCACGCGCGAAATGTTAAAAACTCAGCCTCTCAATCCCTTGCCTCACAAGGCTTTCGGGAGTTGCACCACATTTTCACGCACTCTACTACTATTACTAAAATATATATATTACTACACATATATAATACTGCTTTTCGGCAGTAATTCCGGTTTTTTAAGCCAATCGCCCATAAAGTTATTACGGAGGTAAAAATATGAAATTCAGCTGCAATACTTCAGAGCTTTCGGATGCTTGTCAGATAGTTCAGAGAGCCGCTTCCACCAAAACGGCGCTTCCCGCCGTTGAAGGCATTTTGCTCAGCGCCGAAAACGGCAAGCTCACTTTAACGGGTTATGACCTTGAAATGGGCATCATCACCACCATTCCCTGCGTTTGTCTTGCGGAAGGAAGGCTCGTGCTCAACGCCCATATGTTCAGCGAAACCATAAGAAAGCTTCCCGGCGACATAGTGACCATCGAATCGGACGTAAGGCAGATAGCCACCATAGAGAGCGACAATTTCAAAACCTCTATAATCGGAATGAATGCGGACGATTATCCCGAACTTCCTTCAATTTCGGGCGGATACGACGTTGAGCTTGACCAGAGAGTGCTTAAAGATATGGTTAGAAAAACCATCTTTTCGGCAGCGGTCAAAGACAGCAAGATAGTTCACACGGGCGTTAAGTTTGAAATTGAAGAGGGCCACATCCGCCTCGTTGCCGTTGACGGAGTCAGGCTTGCTATCAGAAACGAAAACATTGATTACAGCGGCGAGGAGCTTACCTTCGTCGTGCCCGCAAAAACGCTCAACGAAGTGATAAAGCTTTTGGGCGACGAAGACGAAAAGGTCAGCCTTTCCGTGGGCAACAGGCACATAACTTTTTCAATAGGCAAATATTACATTATATCAAGGCTGCTTGACGGCGAATTTTTAAACTATAAAGCCGCCATTCCCACAGCTGCAAAAACCGTTGTAAAAGTAAATACCGGCAGTTTTCTTGACAGTATCGACAGAACGTCGCTTATCATCACCGACAGAATCAAGAGCCCCATTAAGTGCGTTTTTTCAAACGACAGCATCGTTATGTCAAGCACGGCTTCAATAGGCGCTTCAAACGATAAAATTCCCGCGGAAATAACGGGCGACGACATCACTATAGGTTTTAACAATAAATATATGATAGACGCTCTGAGAGTTTGCGACACGGACGAGGTTAAAATAATGCTCAACAGCCCCGTCGCTCCCATACTCGTCGTTCCGACAGAGGGTGAAGATTTCATCTTCCTTATTCTTCCCGTGAGGCTCAAAAATGAAAATTAAAGCAAAAGTTGCCGAAAAGAAAGAAATAAGAAAGAAAATTGACACCGATTTTATCAAATTGGATTCTTTTCTCAAAATGAACGACGCCGTTCAGACCGGAGGCCACGCAAAAATTGTGATACAGGGCGGAGAAGTCAAAGTAAACGGCGAAGTTTGCCTGCAAAGGGGCAAAAAAATAAGAAAAGGCGATTGGGTGGAGTTTGAAAGAACCGTATATATCGCCGAATAATTTAAATAAAAGAGAGGAATGGTGAAATAAATGAAAATATTGAATCATTCCTCTTCCGATTTCAGAAACATTGAGTTTTGTTCCATAGAGCCGGACCCCGAAATGAACATCATTTACGGCGAAAACGGGCAGGGCAAAACCAATCTCATAGAGAGCATTTGGCTCATGACCGGCTTTTATTCTTTCAGAGCCAGAAAAAATATTCAGCTCATAAGGCAGGGCAGCGAAAAAGCAAAAATATCAACCTCGTTTTTTTCGGGCGGCAGAGAGCAAAACGCAGTTTTGGATATCGGCTTAAAAAAAGAGCTCACTCTGAACGGCGTTAAAGAAGAAAGCCCGAGAGCGATTATGGGCTCTTTTTACGCGGTGGTGTTTTCGCCGTCAACTCTCAGCCTTGTGAGAGAAGGCCCTTCCGAAAGAAGAAAGCTGCTCGACATAGGCTTGAGCCTTATCAAACCGAATTACGCTCTTCTCATGAGCAAATATCTGAGAGTTATTGACCAGAGAAATTCTCTTTTAAAAAAATTCGGCGAAAAAAGCATCGATATGAGAGAATATTTTGAGCCTTGGGACGAAGAAATAATCTCTCTCGGCTCAAAAATCATAAAATACAGAATAGATTACGTTAAAATGCTGTCCGAATATTCAAAAGAAATTTATTCTGGAATAAGCTCGGGCAGAGAAAGCTTTGATTTTTATTACAGCTTTTCAAAAGACGAGCTTGACGGCAAGTCAATAGAAGAAAAATTCAGAAAAGAGCTTGAGAGAAGCTTTGAGAGCGACGTAAAACGAGCTTACACCTCCGCGGGGCCGCATTCTCACGACCTTATGCTCACGCTCGACGGCAGAGACGCAAGAGTTTACGGCTCACAGGGTCAGCAGCGCTCCTGCGCTCTCTCAATGAAGCTGAGCGAGGCGGCGATAATCGAAAAGATAACGGGCGAATGCCCCGCCGTGCTGCTTGACGACGTTATGAGCGAGCTCGACGAAGGCAGGCAGTCGTTCATTCTGAATTTTCTCGGCGACAGGCAGGTGTTCATAACCTGCTGCGAGCCTTCAACCCTTCTGAGAAAAGGCAGGGGCAAGGTTTTTGAGGTGACAAACGGCAGCGTTAAAGAAATATAAAAAACACGGCTGAAAATAATAAAGAGATATACCAGGGAGAGATTTAAAATGACAGTTTCACTCTTTTTCAAAATGCTCACGGCGACGATTCTTTCCGTTTTTACCGTATTCACCGGCGGCGTGAACCAAGTTAACATGATAGGCCACAGAGGCTTCAGCGGATATTATCATGAAAACACCGCTCTTGCCTTTGAAAAAGCGGCGCAATACGGCTTTTGCGGAGCGGAAACGGACGTGAGAGTAACGAGCGACGGCGTTTACGTCACCAGCCACAACGCAAAAATTGAGCTTAAAGACGGCACGGAGCTTTCCATTGCCGACAACACCTATGAAACGCTCACCTCTCAGCCTCTCAAATTTAAAAAGACTCTCGACGAGGTTTATCTCTGCACCTTTAAAGAATATCTCGAAATAATGAGAGATAACGACCTTATCTGCTTCATTGAGCTCAAGGGCGAATTCAACGAGGAGCAGATAACCGAAATATTCACAATGGCGGGCGAGGTTTACGAGCTTGACAAGTGCATTCTTCAGTCCTTCGATTTTGACAACCTCGTCAGAGCTCACGAGCTGTTCCCCGACCTTCGCATAATGCTCACTTACGGCGAAACCGACAAGAGCTACGTCAAATGCTTTGATTACGGTTTTTCGATCGACGCCGATTACAGGGTGATAGACGAAGAAATGGTGGAGGCGTTCCATTCAAGAGGCCTCGAGGTCGCGGCGTATACCGCAAACGAATTTTTGGCGCTCAACTATCTGAAATCTCTCGGAGTGGACTACGTTGAATCCGACAGACTTTGGGGAATTTTTGCGTGAGGTGAAGCTTGTGTATCTGCATTTGGGGCTCGATAAAATAGTTACGCACGACGAAATAGTGGGTATTTTTGACCTTGACGCCACAACTGTTGAAAAAAACACAAGGCTCTCTCTTGCCGCCGCCGAAAAGGCTGGCATGGTTGAAAACGTTTGCAACGACCTGCCCACATCTTTCGTCGTGTGCGAAAGAGACGGCAAAAGCAAAATATATATCACTCAGCTTTCCTGCGCCACGCTCACAAAACGAGCGCAGGAAAGCAAATTCTGAGCAAAATCGGAATTTTAAGCGTTTTAAATTGCTCTTTTTTCATTCAAAAAAGAGGTCGGGCAAAGCGAAAAAAATATGTTGACAAACGCGTGAGTTCATATTATAATATACAAGCCCTATAAAGTAAGCGGCATGGCGGCATAGCTCAGTGGCTAGAGCAACCGGTTCATACCCGGTAGGTCGTGGGTTCAAATCCAACTGCCGCCACCATATAAGGCCCGGTGGTCAAGCGGCTAAGACACCGCCCTTTCACGGCGGTAACACGAGTTCGATTCTCGTCCGGGTCACCAAATGCACATTGGACGAACACCTATTTCTTTAAAGGCGGATTTGCCGTAGAAATAAGGCTCCAATGCAGTTAGAAAAACACCCAAGGCTTCGGTCTTGGGTGTTTTTCTTTGTGCTGTTTTACTCATATTCTTTCATCGTTTTTATTCAAATAGTATTCTTTGATGATTGGTGTAATATACACCACAAATGATTGAATGACGCTGTCAGGCAGTTCAATTTTATCAAACGGATCATCAAGCGCCGAGTAAGTTAATTCATTTACTTCATAATTATTATTTCCTTCCATTTAGATTTGCTTTGAATGATTTTAAACCGCAATCATTGTCATAAGCATTTACCTCCTTTCTTCGTTATTTTTGTCAGGCGCGGTAAGCTCAGATATTCAGTTGTAAAATCATTTAAGTTATTATCACCCTCTTTCTTTGCCGGAAAAGAACCTCTGACATTCTTCCATACGGATTTCTTCTTTTACCAGTTGCAGAAAATATGCAGCCGTCAATCTGACCCCGTCTGCATCGCCTTCGCGTTCAATTATTCTCTGCAGTTTCTTTAATGCTCTTTCATAAACATCTGTCATTTTTAATCCTCCTTTGAGTTTTATCGTTCATAATTATGGCGTATATATTTTTGCTGTTGCCGCTGAGCATTCAGCTCGGCAGCTTTCTTTTTGTTTTCTTCAAGCCGTGCAAGAACAGAAGTCTTAATCGGCTTTTTGAGTTCGGATTTTTGCTCTGGATCGGATAACACCTTGCCGATTCTTTCGGCAATCTTTACGGAAAGTCCTTTCAGTTTGTTCACAACAACACCCAGAAGATTATCGGCAATCTTTTTGTTTTGCTCCGTGACTTTGGTGCTCTTTTTCACAAAAGCGTTGTAGTCTTCAATTGCTTTGATATCCTCACTTCTTGTTTCTTCACGGACTTTTTCGGTTACAACCTCTACCGCTTTTTCATAAGCGACCTCGGCAACATCATCTGCGAATTGTTCGGCATCGGAAATCTTA
>CAJOLX010000029.1 GCA_905235625.1 uncultured Clostridia bacterium | reverse complement strand
CACGGGGTGATGTCTTTTGCTTAAGCTTTAATCTCACCCGCATAGCGGGCGGTTGTTGAACGACACCCTTGCGGCTGTCGTTCTATCGCT
The DNA here is from genome assembly GCA_905235625.1 of uncultured Clostridia bacterium. GTDB lineage: Bacteria > Bacillota > Clostridia > Oscillospirales > Acutalibacteraceae > CAG-177. Next base: position 19,488 of record CAJOLX010000029.1, on the reverse strand, counting down.
AAAGCATAAAGCAAAAATCCCGCCGGCTTTCGCTGACAGGATTTTTATTTTGGTGCCGGTGGCGGGGGTCGAACCCGCACGGGGTATTAGCCCACCGGATTTTGAGTCCGGCACGTCTGCCAATTCCATCACACCGGCGCGTGAAACTGTGCATATTATAAACTACTTTAAATAAAAAATCAAGGTTTAATTGAGCGATGAAAAGCGAAATTCGCATTTTTGAAAAGCTGCGGGCGCACAAAAATACCGCGGAGGGATTTTCTCCCTGCCGCGGCTTTGCTGTTAAAGAACGTAAATATTTACCCGTCTGTTGCCCCAGTCAAGGCACATATCCTCGGTATTCATAAACAGGTCAATGGTGGTGTTGCCCATTTTGACAAATCCGCCGGTGTCGGCAGCTATGCAGTAGCCGTAAACGTATTTGCCGTCGGCAGAGGTGACGTAGCACTCGGTGCCGTAAGGAATTTGTTTGGGGTCAACGGCAATGTATCCGGGCTTCGGAACGATGCCGGTGGCGGTGATGGGGTCTCCCGTGTAGGCGGTGGCTTTGCCTTCAATGCAGTATTTATACTCTGAGGGAGCACCGTTTGAATTTAAGCTCAGATCGGACGGCGCTTCAAGCTCCGAAATGGGAACAGAGGAGCCGTAATAATCGGAAAGCGAATCGGACTTTGCCGCGCCTGACATTATCACTTCCGTAACGGGCTTAACGAGCGTTACCTCTTTTTTAACAGATGAAGAAACGAGCTCGCCGTTTACGTATTTGTCTAAATAGAGCACTGATTTTTTGCCGTCTTTGCCCTTTGTTGAAACCTTGGTTTCGCCTGCTTTAAGGTCGGGCGAAGTAATCATTTTTGTTTCATGAGCGATTACTTCGTTTTCGTTCCTCATGCGGTAAACAACGCGGGAAACGGTGATTTTTGTTTTGCCGGTCACTATGGAATCGAGCGAGGGAGAAACGATGTCGTCCTTCGACACTTTAACGCCGGCCTTCTTAAGCGCTTCTCTGACCGTTCCGCCGGAAAAAGCGAATTTTTTGCTCTTCCCGTCTGCTTTAACGGTAACAGTAAACGCCTGTTTGATCTGGGATTTAAAAGAATCCTCAAGTTTGCTGACTTCGGAGTCAGTGTCATCCGATACAAGAGTGTCGCTGCCTGAAGGCTCATAACCTAAAATGTAGGTTATAATTCCGCCTTCGTCAATCCTGATTAGCTGCGCTCTCTTGATGACTATGACGCCTCCGTCTTTTTCGGAAAACCTGTCAAGATCCAGCTTATCGTTCACGTCAAGGATATAGCCTGCCTCTGCGACGATCTGGGCGGGATCTTTCATTTCGGTAGATACGGTTTGGGATTTAAGCCCGTCAATGATTTTCACTTCCTTGTTTCCGTTGGAAGCGAATACCACGAGCGACGACGAAACGGCTATCACCGCGGCTGTCGCAAGCGAAAAAATCCTGTAACCCATCTTCCTGCCTGAAGGGTCTCCCGATAAAGTCTTTATCGGCATAATAATCTCCTTTTAGTTATCCGCAACGGGTGATAAAACTCACCTGTCACTAATTTGCTGTCAGGACTTGCGACATTATATTGACCGATTTATCATTTGTCAAATTTTTTTAAAAATGAATTTTTATTGAATATGCACAAAAGATTTAAACATTAATTGCAAATAAGAAAAAAGCGGACGCAAAATTCAACTTTGCGCCCGTTTATTTTTGTGAAAACTATATGAAATTGAAAACTCAGTCTACAAGTAGTGGTTTGTTACGGATTTTGACCATATATATAGATATTTTGTTAATAAAGCCGCGCCAATAGGTCGGCGTAGCCGTCATACTCGGCGGCGTCAATGAGCGATTTTTCGTTTATCACTTCGGTGTTGTAAGCGGTGACCGTTTGATTTTGATAAAGCGGCAGCTCAACGGCGCAGTCCATAATGAGCTCGAGAAAATCCTTCATAAGTTCTCCCCTGTCGGCAAAACCGACGGCGGCTCTTATGTTTGCGCTCGCTTCGTCCACCCTCGAATCGGAAAGCCCGGTGTAATTCATTGAGCCGTTTGAGTTATAATAATCGTATTTATCGCAAGTGGCGCCGTCATAAACCTCGTCAATCCACATATCTGCTTTGCCGCTCTTAACGGCGTCGTAAAATTCCTTTTCGCCGCACGCCTTTATATTTATATTTACATTATATTGCTGTATGTTCTGAGCAAACGCGGTCAGAAGGGCGTATTGCAGGCTGTCTTCGCCGCCCTTGCAGTAAGCGTTAAGCTGACTGACCATAGTGCTGAGAAGGGCGCTTTTAAGCGTTGACTGATAATAGGCTTCGAGGCCCGTGGGATATTCCTTAAATCTTACGCTCAGCGGCCTTACAAGCTTTGTGTAATAGCCGGCATAGAGTTTATCGACCTCGTCGCGGCTCGAGCAAAGCGACATTATCGCCTTGCGAGCGTCGGACGGCAGAGAGGCTGAAATAAAGAGCGACTCGTAAACGGGCTTGCTCTCATAAACGAGCTTTACGCCGCTGTCGCTCAGAGCCGAAACACTCTGAGGCGATGCCGTTACAGATACGATATCCGCCTTGCCTTCGGAAATGGCTTTTTCGGGCTCAATGCCCGCGGCGGCTACGTCGATAAACTCGGCTTTCTTAAAAACGGACGGCTGAAAAGCGCTGTATTGATTAACCGAAAGCACGGCTTTATGCTCTTTTTCGGAATAATCCGAAATATAATAAGCTCCGCAGCCCATTGTGCTGCCCGTTATTTCTTTCACTTTCGCGGCGCCACCCTTAACGTAATCGGCGCTGTAAAACGCCTTTGAAACTATCGGGGCGTTAAGAGCGGAAACGGAATTTATGTTTCTCGAATTAAAAGTGACGGTGCAGGTATAGTCGTCAATTCTCTTTATGCCGGATATTTTGTCAACGTTAACGCCGTCGGAATAATTTTTCTTTATATATGAGCTGAGCTTTGAGGCGCTGCCGTCAAAGGTGGAAATGACCGCCGCGTAGTTTGCGTCGTCAAAATAATATTCCTTTATTCCCTCTATATCGTTAAGGTAAAAATCCTTATAAGGCCCGTCATAAGAAGCGTCGGCGAGGAAATAATACCAAAAAATAACGTCGTCTATCGTGGCGTAAGCGCCGTCAGAAAAGCGAAGGTCGTCTTTAATGGTAACGGTATATTTCACCTTGCCGCCCTCGCCAAGCTCATAAGAAACGCTGCCGAGGTCGTTTATCAGCTTGTTGCCCGGGCCAAGCCTCTGAATGGAGGGATAAACCTGCCTCGAAACGGCTTTGTCGCCCTCCTCGCTCGCGTAAAACGGATTGAAATTGCCCGTCAAAGCCCCTGTCGCAACTTTAATGACAGAAGCGGAGCCGGAGCCCTTGCCCGATGAGCAGGCGCCGGCAAACAGCATTGCCGCAGCGAGAAGCAGGCAAACAGCGGATTTTAATGTTTTTGAAAATGCAGACCTCATCCGTTTCAGTTCCTTTCGGCAAATCAATCCATAAAGGAAAGCCACCTCATCAGTGGCTTTCCCCATAGCAAATATTAAATCAGTCTTTGAAGCCTTCGAAGCCCTTGAATATGGACTCGTCGTAAACGTTGTGCTCGTTCTCATCGTGAAGAGGATACCAAACCTGAGCGAAGAACGGGTTGATTTTGGCTTCGGTGTCATAGTCCCAATAGAACTTCTTACCTTCGCAATCGGTCGGGAACTCTTCGGGGCACCAATGGCCGCCTCTGAGAACGAGGTTGGGGCTCATCATGAACTCGTTGCCGCGAGCTGACTTCCACTTAATGGGAGTGTAGAAATCAACGTAATCTTCTTCGGTGGCAAGGCACTCGCCGCCTCTGAACTCGGCAGCCTTCTTGAAGTCTTCAATAGTGAGCTCTTCAACGGGCTTGCTCTCGTCATAACCGTGGTCAAGCAAAACAACGTCGCTCGAGGTGGTCTTCTTTGAAGGAATAACTACCTTGTAGTCTTCCCACTTCTCGGGAAGAGCCTTGTAATCTGCCATAGTGCCGTAATAAGCGGAAATTCTCTCGGGCACTGCGTTCTTTATCCACCACTGCGTGCCGTAAATCTCTTTATTTGCGAGAGACTTCATGAAGGTATCTCTGAGAATGGGAGCGAAGGGCTTTGCGAGGAACGCAAGCTTATAGTAGGACTCAACCTGATTGGGCAGGTTCTTGAAGTAAGTTTTGATGGGGATGTTCGCTCTGAAGTGGCAATACTTCTCAAGCTCGTCGCCGTCATAATACCACTGGCCGTGGAAGTTGCGGGTGATGAACCAGTTGGGCTTAAACAGCTTCTTGGGGGAACCGAGGCCGAGAGCGCCGAGAAGGAGCTCTTCAAACTCGTAGTTGGTAATTCTGTATTCTTCACCGGAACCGATGTTGTAAAATCTTCTCCAGAATTCATCGGGGATATCGTCGCCGCAAACGTTGACCATAAGTCTTGCGGAATCCTCTACGGTCGCCCACTCAAGCACGCCGTTAATGGGAACGTGGAACATGATGGGGTCGATATTCTTAAGAATCTGAGCATAAAGAATGCCGGACTGACGAAGGGATACCCAGTATTTAAGGCCGCTCTCCGCAAAATAACGCTCTGCTATGGTCTTTGAGCAGGCATAGTGGTCATAAATGCTGATTTTAATGGGGTCGCCGGTGCGCGCCCAGTGAATGGGAGCGTTTCTGTCGCCCGTTTCGGCAACGGTGCCGATGTAAACAACCTTAACCGCGTCGGGATTGGGCTGAGCCTTAACAGCCTCAACGATGTTCTTCGCGGCGGTGGTGTTGGTAACGACGGTCTTGGTGGGATAATAGTCGGCGGCGGGAGAAACCATTCCGCCAACGTGAAGCACGTAATCGGCTCCGTCAACGCAGGTCTTGATTGCGTCATAATCGGTAAGATCGCCCCAAACAATCTTAACGCTGCTGTCGCCGAGATAGTCGGCAAAGAGCTCTCTGTTTTTCTTGCTGTCACGAAGCAAAAGAACGAGATTGAACTTATCTCTGTGCTTCATGAATTCAAGAAAGCTGTGATGACCCATGTTGCCGGAAGCGCCGGTTAAAAATACAGTTTTTTTCTGTGCCATTGTTTTACCTCCAATGTTAATTGAAGCGGTACACCCTCTTCATTTTTATATAAAATTTTATATTATCCTAACATATTTATAATGGTAAATCAACACTTTTTATTTGATTTTATACAAAAAAGTTATAAAAATGCAAATCAGCCGCAAATTGCTTTTCTCACGCGATTTTCCGTTTCAATCATAGAGTCGATTTCTTTTCTGTTAGCGTCGGTAAAAGCGGTAAAATCACGGGTCCTCGTGTAAATGCCGATATTTACGCCGCACTTCGACATATGATATTTTGCGTTAACGGGATATTGCTGCAGCTCTATGGTTGAAGCGAAGGAAAGGAAGTCTGCGAGCATTTTTACTCTTTCGCTTTCTTCATCGGCGTGAATATATAGCCACTTATACAAATCGGGGTGGAAATTCGCCATAACTCCGCTGTAGCCGGCGCATCCGTCTTTAAGCGATTCAAAGAACGTGGCGCCGTTTGCGTTGAATATTTTGAGCCCCGTGCCGACAGTAGCCTTGAGCTTTGCTCTGATAAGATTTATATCGCAGCAAGTGTCTTTAATAAAGCTGAGATTGCTTATCTCACAGCACCTTGCGAGAGTTTCGGGCTGAACTACTCTCTTATAAGGATAAGGGCATTCGTAAATGCCGAGAGGCACGTCGGGAAGACGGCTCACGACGCTCTCGTAATTTTTGAGAAAAGCCTCGTCGTTTTCGTCAGCGGCGGCAAATCTGTTTGAAAGAAAAACGTAAGCGTCGATGCCTTCGTCAATGAACGCCCGGGCTTCCTTCACCTGAGAGTCAAAATCGTCGCTGACGTTTCCGCTCGCCACAAGCGAAATGCCGCCGGGCATATTGGCTTTTATGAATTTTAAGAGAGAGAGCCTTTCTTCCGCGGAGAGGAAAAACATTTCGCTCGACTGGCAAACGGCAAAAATGCCGTCAACTCCGCTTTTTGCGTAATAATCGAGAATTGAGAGCACGCCGTCGTAATCTATTTCGTTATCTTCGGTAAACGGCGTGAGCATGGTGGGATAAACGCCGTTTTTGATTATATCGCTCATTGATTATTCCTCCGTTTTAAAAGCTCTTCTCTCACGTCGCCCGCAAGATAAAACGAGCCGCAAATCAAAACGACGTCGTTTTCATTCGCTTTTTGGAGCGCTTTGTTTACGGCGCTCAAAGGCTCCGGCTCGTCAAAGCATTCGCCGCAGTATTTTGAGGCGCAAAGCGCAAGCTCGCCGCTCGGCAGAGCTCTCGGCACGTCGGCCTTTGTCGCTATGAAGGTTTTGGCGTAAGGCGCAACGAGGGAAACGTAAGTTTCGTAGTCTTTATCCGCCATAAGAGAAGACACCATGATAATCTCTTTGCCGGGCAGATATTTGTCAATATAGTTTTTAAGCGCGGCGGCGCAGCCCTCGTTGTGGCCTCCGTCAAGAATGACGGCAGGGCTTTCGCAAAGCAGCTCGCACCTTGCCGGCATAACCGTTTTTGCAAAGCCCGCCGATATGCTTTCGTCGGGAATATCCGGGCAAAGAGCTTTGAGAGCGGAAAACGCGAGTGTGGAATTATAAACCATATGCTCGCCGGGCAGGGGCAAAGAATATTCGACACCCATATACGAAACCCGTGAGCCCGTGAAATCGGACGAAATCACTTTAAGAGAATCGAGCGGCGGCACGGAGAGAGAAACGTCCGCTTTTTCACAGGTTTCTTTTATGACCCGGAGCGCCCTTTCATCCTGCAAAGGATAGGTAACGACCTTTGAGCCCGGCTTTATAATGCCGCATTTTTCGCCCGCTATCGCCTCAACCGTATCGCCGAGGATATTCACGTGGTCGAGTGAAATGCTCGTTAATGCGCAAACCTCGGGCGCAGGAATGATATTCGTTGCGTCAAATCTGCCGCCGAGGCCCGTTTCGAGCACAACGTAATCGCAGTCTTTGCCGGCATAATAAAGAAACGCCGCGGCGGTGACCGCCTCAAATTCGGTGACGGCGATATCGTATTTTTCGGACGTGAACTTAACTTTTTCCGCCGCTTCGGCAAATTCTTCGGGTGAAATCATCTCGCCGCAATATTGAATTCTCTCTCTGAAATCAATAACGTAAGGCGAGGTGTAGAGCCCGACCTTCCTGCCGTCGGCAGACAGAGCAGACGCTATGAGAGAGCAGGTTGAGCCCTTGCCGTTAGTGCCGGCAACGTGAATAAATCTGCATTTTTTATGAGGGTCGCCGAGGCGAGAGCAAAGCTCGCCTATCCTCTCGAGCCCCGGCTTAATGCCGAAACGCTCGAGAGAATGAACATATTCCAAAGCCTTGTCATATTCCATTCGGCGGCACCTTTGCTTTAATTTTTTCAGCCGAGCTTTGCGATACTGTCTTCAAGCAGGGCGATCTTATCCATATATTTCGCGGCGGCTTCCCTCTGACCCTGAACGACGGCTTCGGGAGCTTTCGCCACAAAGTTTTCGTTTGACAGCTTCTTGTTTACAAACTCAAGATCGGCTTTCACCTTTTCGAGCTCTTTGCCGAGCCTTGCTTTTTCGGCTTCAAGGTCGATGAGGTCGCCCATGGGTATGTAAATCTTCGCGTCCGCGGTAACGATGCTCACGCTGCCCTCAACCTCAAACGCTTCGCCGACCTCAAAATCGGAAGCGCTCGCAAGCCTCTGCATGAATACGCCGGCTTTTGAAAACGTGTCGGTATAAGCGGTGGCGATATAAACCTTCGCCTTCTTGGAGGGAGCAACGTTCATCTCGGCGCGTCTGTTTCTGATGGCTCTTATAGCCGTCATAATCTTATCCATCTCGTTTTCCTCTTCGGGGAAGCTGAGAGAGTCGGAATAAACGGGCCAGGACGAAATCATAATCGACTCGCCCTCGTGAGGCATATTCTGCCAGATTTCTTCTGTGATGAACGGCATGAAGGGATGAAGGAGCTTAAGAACGCCCGTCATAACGTAAACGAGCACCTTACCGGCGTTAACGGCGTCTTCACCGCCCTTTTGCAGGCGGATTTTGGCAAGCTCAATGTACCAGTCGCAGAAAATATCCCAGATGAAATCATAGAGCTTGCTCACGGCGATGCCGAGCTCGAATTTTTCGAGATTATCGGTAACCTCTTTCACAAGGTCGTTATAGAGGCTCAAAACCCATTTATCCTCGAGAGCGAGCTCGTCGGGAAGGGTGAGATAAGTTTCGCCGCTCTCGGTGAGATTCATGAGAATAAATCTCGACGCGTTCCAGAGCTTGTTGGCGAAATTCCTGCTCGCGCTGACCTTTTCGTCTGAAAATCTCATGTCGTTTCCGGGGCTGTTGCCGGTAGCAAGAGTAAATCTCAGAGCGTCCGCGCCGTATTTATCGATAATTTCAAGAGGATCTATGCCGTTGCCGAGAGATTTTGACATCTTTCTGCCCTGAGCGTCTCTGACTATGCCGTGAATGAAAACGGTGTCAAAGGGCTGAGAGCCCATCTGCTCGCACGAGGAGAATATCATTCTCGCAACCCAGAAGAAAATTATGTCGTAGCCCGTAACGAGAGTATTCGTCGGGAAATAGTGCCTGAGCTCGGGCGTATCGTCCGGCCAGCCGAGAGTTGAAAACGGCCAGAGGGCGCTCGAAAACCAGGTGTCAAGCGTGTCGGAGTCCTGAGTGACCTTGCCGCCGCACTTGGGGCAGCAATCGGGAGCGGTGCGCGCGACGGTGATTTCTCCGCAGTCTTCGCAATAATAAGCGGGAATGCGATGACCCCACCAGAGCTGCCTTGAAATGCACCAATCCTTGATGTTTTCCATCCAGTGGAAATAAGTCTTTTCAAATCTTTCGGGCACAAACTTGGTCTTGCCGCTCTTTACGCATTCGATTGCCGGGCGGGCAAGAGGCTCCATTTTAACAAACCACTGCATTGAAACGCGAGGCTCAACGGTGGTGTGGCATCTGTAGCACGTGCCGACGTTGTGATTGTAATCTTCAATTCTTACGAGAGCGCCCTCGGCCTCAAGGTCTTTGACAATGGCTTTTCTCGCCTCGTATCTGTCCATGCCGGCGTATGCGGGGTAATCGTCCGTGATATGAGCGTCGTCGGTCATAACGTTGATAACGGGCAGATTGTGGCGAAGGCCCACCTCAAAGTCGTTGGGGTCGTGAGCGGGTGTGATTTTAACAACGCCCGTGCCGAAATCCATCTCAACGTATTCGTCCGCAACAACGGGAATTTCTCTGTGAACTATGGGCAGAATGAGGGTCTTGCCGATAACGTCTTTATATCTGTCGTCATTGGGATTAACGGCGACGGCGGTATCGCCCAAAAGGGTTTCGGGCCTTGTGGTGGCAAGCTCAAGGTATCCGCTGCCGTCCTTGAAGGGATAGCGCAGGTGCCAGAAATGGCCTGCCTGGTCTTCATATTCAACCTCGGCGTCCGAAATTGAAGTGAGGCAATGCGGGCACCAGTTTATAATTCTTTCGCCTCTGTAAATAAGGCCCTTTTCGTAAAGCCTGTTAAAAACCTCGATAACGGCTTTGTTGCAGCCCTCGTCAAGGGTAAACCTCTCTCTGTCCCAGTCGCAGGATGAGCCCATCTTTTTAAGCTGCTGAATAATTCTGCCGCCGTATTTTTCTTTCCAATCCCACGCTCTTTCGAGAAAAGCTTCTCTGCCGATATCCTCTTTGGTGATTCCTTCCGCTTTCATCGCCTCAACGATTTTTGCCTCGGTGGCGATTGAAGCGTGGTCGGTGCCGGGAAGCCAGAGGGTGTCGTAACCCTGCATCCTCCTCCAGCGAACGAGAATATCCTGCAGGGTATTGTCAAGCGCGTGGCCCATATGGAGCTGACCGGTAATATTCGGCGGGGGTATAACTATCGTGTAGGTGGGCTTGCCCTCCTCCAACTTTGCGTGAAAATATTTTCCTTCGAGCCAAAAATCATAAATACGATCCTCAACGTTTTGGGGGTCGTACTGCTTTGCGAGCTCCTTTGCCATAGTATCATTCCTTTCCGATAAGAATAAAAAAATCGCCTCATGAAAACCATGAGACGAGTAAATTACCCGCGGTACCACTCAAATTGCCGCAAAAAAGCGGCCGCTCTTTTGCTTTAACGCTGCGCGCGGAAGGGGTCTAATAAGCTCAAAGCCTTTCTTCCCTTCAACTCGGGAGCTACGGAAAAAGCAATCTTCAACCGGCTTTCACCTGCCGCCGGCTCTCTGATGAAGATGAAACGATTTCCCTCTCCGTCACCGTTTTTGTCCGTAAAATTCTAACACAGTATATAAATAAAGTCAACTAATCTTTTTTATTTTTTCTCTCAAGAAGCATACCCGCAAAGGATATGACCGATGCGGCGGCGCAAACGGCAAGCATAATCACAAACACGGCGTTCCAGCCCTTTGACTGAGCGACGGCGCCGAGAGAATAAGACGTGAGCGTGCTGCCTACGTAGCAGAAGGTGTTGAGAAGCCCCGCGAGAAATCCGCTGGGCAAAACGGAGCGCATATCGAGCGGAAACACGCTCGTAATAACGTTGTTGACCATTGACATAAGGCAAGCCGTTAAAGCGAAAAGCGCGATGAGAAGCACGGCGTTATGAGCCCTCATTGAGAGGATTATGCCGCCGCAGGTAACGACGCTGCCGAGATAAAACACAACGTCCATGAGCGAATGCGACTTAAGCTTTTTATGCACCGCGGCAACGAGCGTTGCGCCCGCGAGCGAAACGAGGGGCATAACGAGAGTGAGCAGAATTGAAAAAGACTGCGAAATGCCGAAGCTCTCGTAAAGAACGCTTGACACCCACGTGTTTATGCCGTCTTTTATAAATCCGTTCGCTATGCCTGCGAGAGCTATGCTGACAAGGCAGAAAAGCAAAGGTATTGCGACCTTTTTGCCCTTCTCCTCCCCCGCTTTCTCGTCCTTTTTCAAAGCGGGCTTTTCGCTGCCGTAAAGAGTGAACCATATAAACGCAGCCGCAAGCATTACGACGCCGGCAACGTAAAACGTGAGCTTCCACGTGAAAAACTTAACGAACAGAGCCGAGAGCCCGTAAGCGCCCAAAGTGCCGGCGGCAACGGGTGTGCTCATAACCACTATGGCCTTGGTCATCTTTCCGTCGGAAACTCTCTCGGAAATGGTCTTAATGAGCGTGCTCCAGAGAATGGACTGAACGGCGCCGTTTATGAGCCAGATATATTTCATCACGGAAATATCCGAGCAGAGCGGCATGGTGAAATTGAGAATTGAAGACACGAACAGTGAGATAAAAACCATTACCCGGCTGTTGTATTTTCTCGACAAAATGCCGTTTACGAGCTGACCGATGCCGTAAGCGAAGAAGAAAAACGAGCCGACAAGCCCCGCCTGCGCTTTCGTTACGCCCATTTCGGCAACAACGGCAACTATTGAAGCGGAATAATTAAGCCGACCGACATACGCAGCAGCGTACGCCAGCCAGCAGATGAATATAATTCGGTTGTCTTTTTTTGCGTCAGTCATTGCTTCCGAAAGCCCTCTCAAACCTTCTCATCGCTTCTTTTGTGTTTTCGTGAGTTGAAAATGAAGTGAGCCTGAAGAAGCCCTTTCCGCATTCGCCGAAGCCTTCGCCCGGCGTGCCGACAACGTTGGCTTTTTCGAGCAGCAGGTCAAAGAATTCCCACGAGCCGAGGCCGTTCGGGCACTTGAACCAGATGTAAGGCGAATGCTTGCCTCCGCAATACCAGATGCCGAGCCTGTCAAGGGTAGAGGTGATGACGGCGGCGTTCTCTTTGTAATAATCTATGTTTTCGTTAATCTCTTTAATGCCCTGCTCGGTAAACACGGCGGCGGCGCCCTTCTGAACGATATAGGAAACGCCGTTGAACTTCGTCGTTTGCCTTCTGAGCCAGAATTTATTGAGCGAACAGCCGTCTCTTTCGAGAGCGAACGGCACAACGGTGTAGCCGCAGCGGGTGCCGGTAAATCCCGCGGTTTTGGAGAATGAGCAGAATTCTATGGCGCAGGTCTTCGCGCCCTCTATCTCGTAAATGCTTCTGGGCAGAGAGGGGTCTGAAACGAAGCACTCGTAAGCCGCGTCAAAAAGAATGACGGCGTTGTTGGCGTTAGCGTAATTTACCCACAGAGTGAGCTGCTCCTTGTTGTAAACGGCGCCTGTGGGGTTATTGGGCGAGCAAATGTAAATAAGGTCGGCTTTTATGCTTTCGTCCGGCAGAGGGAGAAAACCGTTTTCTTCGCCTGCGGGCAGATACACTATCTCTCTGCCGTCCATCGTGTTGGTGTCAACGTAAACGGGATAAACGGGGTCGGGAACGAGCACGACGTTATCCTTTGAAAAAATGTCAAGGATATTGCCCAGGTCGCTTTTTGCTCCGTCCGAAATAAAAATCTCGTCTTTTTCGAGAGAAACGCCCTTCTGAGCGTAATAATCCTTGAGCGATTCTTTCACAAAATCGTAGCCCTGCTCCGGGCCGTAGCCCTTGAAGGATTCGGGCTTTGACATATCGTCAACGCCCTCGTGAAGAGCCTCTATAACCTCGTGGCAAAGGGGCCTTGTCACGTCGCCGATGCCGAGCCTGATTATATCCGCTTCGGGATGAGCCTGCTTAAATGCAGCCGTTCTTTTGGCAACCTCCGAAAAAAGGTAGCTTTCTTTTATATTGAGGTAGTTTGAATTTATTTTTGCCATCAGTCTGTCTCTCCTTCAAATGAAAATGCGGCGGGGCCCTTCATGATTACGGCGGAATCCGATTTATACATTATTTCGAGCGTGCCGCCGAGAAGATGCACTTTTATGAACTCGTCGCTCTTGCATCTGCCCGTTTTGACCGCGGCGCTGACAAGAGCGCAGGCGCCCGTGCCGCAAGCCAGAGTTTCGCCGCTGCCTCTCTCCCAAACTCTCATTTTGAGGGTGTGCGGGTCAATATATTCGGCAAACTCGGTGTTTATCCTTTCGGGGAACATCGGATGATTTTCATAAGAAGGCCCGATTTTTGCGAGGTCAAGCCCGTCGGTATTTTCGGTGAATATCACGCAGTGAGGGTTGCCCATTGAAACGCAGGTTATCTTTTCGGTAACTCCGTTTACGGTGAGCGGCTCCTCAACGACTTCTTCCTTATCGAAAATAACGGGGATTTTCTCTGCCGCGAACTCAGCTTTTCCCATATCGACGGTAACGGTTTTCACCTTGCCGTTTTCAACGTCGAGGTCAAGCTTTTTAACGCCCGCGAGAGTTTCGAGGGTGATGCTCGTTTTGTCGGTAAGACCTTTTTCATAAACGTATTTGCCGATGCATCTCGTGGCGTTTCCGCACATTTTGCCTTCGCTGCCGTCGGCGTTGAACATTCTCATCCTGAAATCGCATTTTTCACTCGGCATAATCAGCACGATTCCGTCGCCGCCCACGCCGAAATGCCTGTCCGACAGCCTTACGGAAAGGCTCTCGGGGTCTTCGATTTTTTCTTCAAAGCAGTTAAAATAGATATAGTCGTTGCCTATACCGTGCATCTTGGTAAACTTCACTGTTTTGCCCTCCGATACAAATTGGAAAAATTATACAATAATTAAACAAAAAATGTCAATAATCGAATGACGAAATGCGGAGCAGATTGGTTAAATTTTTAATTAAATATGAATAAAATTCGCATTATAATGAAAAAAAGCTTGAAATTCAACTGTTTTTGTGCTATAGAATATAGAGGATAGGTGCGTAAAGCGCCCGTTCGAATACTGGTAGAAAGGAGAAATTTCAAATGCTTGCAACTATCATCAACCTCCTTGGCATCCTTGCAGGAGCTTTCGGAACCTCCGCTGATTTTGCTATCGCTTATGCGGATCTTACCGGTCTTGTAGCCACGATTCTTGATTTCGTTGGCGGGTTTATCGGCTAATCAGAAAAGTCGATACCTTAAGCCGCGGTGCGCATAAAACTGCACTGCGGCTTCCTTTTATATAAAAATTCCCGTCCGTGAGGACGGGTTTTTAATTTAAAATTCATATTTCGACAATATGTCTTTAACCGCCGCTTTTCCTTCATCGGAGAGCGGAAGGAACGGTTTTCTGCAAGGTCCCATATCAATTCCCATAAGAGTGAGAATTTCTTTTTCGCACTGAAATACGCCGTATTTGCACATAACGGTAATTATTTCGCAGGCTTCTTTCTGCAGCTTTTCCGCCTCGGCGATATTTCCGCTTTTGAAAGAGTTATAGAGCTTCACAAACCTTTTGCCCATAAAGTTGTAGGTTGAGCCTATCGCGCCGTCGGCTCCCATTGAAAGCCCGGCGAGGCAGATTTCGTCGTAGCCGTTGAAAACGGTGATGTTCTCAATGCTGTCTTTAAACTGCCTTATGGCGAAAAGGTCGTTTGAGGTGTGCTTTATGCCGGCAAATCTGCTGTCGCTCTCAAAAATACTTTTTGCAATATCGGCGGTCAGCCCGAAGCCGTTGCCGGCGGGAAAATTGTAAATATAAACGGGCAAATCGGCGCTCTTCGCAACGTCAAGATAATATTGCTTTACGGCGTCAAGCCCGAAGGAATAATAAAACGGAGCGACGGCGGAAACGGCGTCATAGCCGAGATTTTTTGCTTTAACGGCAAGCTCCTCGGCGTCGATGGTGGAAATCGCTCCCACGTGAGCTATCATCGGCACCCTGCTTCCGACAATGCTCTTAACGAGCTCAAGAAGGCGCTTTCTCTCATCAACTCTCATCAGCATCGCCTCGGAGGTGCTGCCGCCCACGTAAAAGCCGTTTACGCCCGAGCTCAGATTAAACTCAATGAGCTTTTCGAGCGACTTTTCGTTTATTGAATAATCGTCGTTAAACGGAGTGAGAAGAGCCGTAAAAATACCGTTCATCATTTGTTTTCCTCTCTCGTTATTTTTTCGTTATTTTTCTTTTCGCAAATTCAATCGGCAGCTGATAGGCTACGAAATATTCCCTCACAAATCTTTTCGCGGCTTTGCCCGGAGTGGGAGCGGAAACCTTGCCGATATTCTTAATGCCGCACATTGAGGCTATCGCGCGCGCTCTGAAAACGTGATAACTGCTTGTGAGAAGAGCGAGCCTCAAATCCTTTTTGCCGAGCTTTTCTTCAATTATCGGCAGGGCGAAATCAAAATTTTCAAAAGTGGTGGTGGATTTATCCTCGAGCATTATCCTTTCGGGCTCGATGCCGTTTGCGATAAGATAATCCGCCATTATCGCGCTCTCGCTCTTTTTTTGCTCTTTTCTGAAACAGCCGCCGCACGTTACGCAATAAGCGTTGGGGTGGTTTTTCAGATATTCGGCTCCCTTTTTCATTCGCTCAAGGGTCTGCGGAGCGGGAGTGTCGGCGCCGATAATATCCCCTCCGAGCAAAATAAGGCAGTCGCAATCGTCCTCGTTTTGCTTAAGAGCTTCGTTTATCACAAAAGGCATATACCCCGCGGCAGTGACGGCGATAAACCCCGCCGCGCCTGCGGTGATTTTCAAAAAAGCGTTCACATTTATCACCCCGTAAAATACTACCATTATATCGGACGAAGTGTCAAGTTGAGTATTGAAATAAATTAAAATAAATGATATAATCAGCGTAAATGTTTTTTTGTGAGGTGAAGTAAATGGGAGCAGGACAAAAAATCGGCAATAAAGTCAAGGACATAATCGGCGTTGAAGGCAATTTCGGCGAAACCATAAGGCCGATGATGAATTACACCTGCGCCAACATAACTCTCGGCGGCGCCGGTTATCCCATTAACCAATTTCATCAGCAATTCCTCGCCTACGTAGAAGGCATGAAAACCGGTATGGCAGGCAGAATAACTCTCATATCGGGCCTTTGGGACGCAATAAGCGACCCCATAATGGGCATGATAACCGACAGAACCAAGTCAAATTGGGGCAGGCACAGGCCCTATCTGCTTTTCGGCGCGATTCCTTTTGCGATTTCTTATCTTTTCAGATGGACTTCGTTCGGCATTTCCTCCACGGGCAATATGCGCGCCACCTGGCTTTGGTATCTTTTCGGCTCTCTGATGTATTGCACCTTTATGACGGTTATGAGCATTCCCCACACGGCGATGCTTCCGACCGTTGCTCCCGGATACTTTGAAAGAACTCAGTATAAAATAGTCGAATACGCGATGAACTCCGTCGGGCAGGTTTCGTCTTACGTTTTCACCGCTCTCGCTTTGAGCGGATTTAACGTAAAAACGGCGCTCGTCGCTTTGCCCACACCTTCGGCGGATGACAGAGCAAAATACACCATGGTCGGCATCGTGCTTATGATATGGTTCGTATGGTCGCCCATACTCTGCTTCATAAAGACAAAGGAGCCCTCGTCAAAAGACCAGATCAACGAGCCGCTTGACATAAAGACCTTGCTTTATGAGTACAAAACAGTATTTTCAAGCAGGGCGTTCAGGCAGTATTTCGTAATATCCCTGTTTTTCTCAATGAGCAGATATTTCTGCAACTACGCCGACCAGTATTTCATGGTCAGCGTCACCGACACTTACAACATTTTCATCTCGATGAACATAATCGCCGGCATAGCCGAATTTTCGGGCTCGCCCATCAACTACCTCATCACCCGCTACAAGGGCAAAACCGCCTGCGGCAAGGTGCTCGGGCCTTTGATGGTGGTCGGCATCGCCATAAACTCCATACTCACCTACGAAACGCCGAGAGTTATTAAATACGTTGTGATAGTGATTTCCGCAATACTTTATAATATCGGCTTCAGCGGCCCCGGCTTCGTTGCCGAAAACATTCAGCCCGACGTTACCGACGTTGACGAGCTTATCACGGGCAGAAGGCGCGAGGGAGTTATTTCAACCTTCAAAACGTTTTTCAGCAAAACCATCAGCAGCCTTATGGGCTACGCGGTCGGCACTTCGCTTGAGCTTTTCGGCTACGACCCGAACGTAAAGCACCCCACTCAGCAGTCAAAATTAACGATGTTCGGTCTGAGGCTCAACTATTCGATTATTCCGTCTATTCTCGCTCTGTTTTGCGTTATCTCGATTTACAAATATAAGATGACAAAGCACGACCACGAAGAGATAAAGAGAATTATCAAAGAAAAGCACGAAACAGGCAAATGCGATATAACGGAAGAAGAAAAGCGCAGAATTGAATATATCGCAGGCAAGCCCTGGGAAACGATGTGGATAGGCAGCGACGAAGTAATCCGCTCGCTTGACACACTCGCTTAAACTCAAGACAGACAAAGGGAGAATTCACGGTGTCCGTTGAAAAAGATAAAATAAGAAACTTTTGCATAATAGCGCACATAGACCACGGCAAGTCCACCCTTGCGGACAGGCTGCTTGAGCTCACCGATTCGGTTGCAAAAAGGGATATGACCGCTCAGCTTCTCGACAAAATGGACCTCGAGAGAGAGCGCGGCATAACCATAAAGGCTCACCCCGTTAAGCTCAATTATAAAGCAGACGACGGCAATGAATACGCCTTAAATCTGATAGATACCCCGGGCCACGTGGACTTTAACTATGAGGTTTCGCGTTCTCTCGCGGCGTGCGAGGGAGCGCTGCTCGTCGTTGACGCGACACAGGGCGTTGAGGCTCAAACTCTCGCTAACACCTATCTCGCGCTCGACCACGACCTTGAAATAGTGCCCGTTATCAACAAAATAGACCTGCCCTCAGCCGACCCCGACAGAGTTGCGAAAGAGGTTGAAGAAGTCATTGGTCTCGACTGCTCCGACGCTCCGAGAGTGTCGGCAAAAACGGGCGAAAACGTGGAGCAGGTGCTCGAGCCGATAGTTAAGCTCATTCCTCCCCCGCAGGCGGACGATTCAAAGCCCTGCAGAGCGCTCATATTCGACTCGGTTTATGACAGCTACAAGGGCGTAATAGTTTACGTGAGGCTCGTTGAGGGCAAAATAAAGCCCGGCGACACTCTCAGAATGATGGCTACCGGCGCGGAATTCACGGTGGTTGAAACGGGATATATGAGAGCGCAGGAGCCCGAGCCTTGCAGCGAGCTCACCGCAGGCGAGGTCGGCTACATCACGGCGTCAATAAAAACGGTCAGCGACGCGAGAGTCGGCGACACCGTTACTACGGCGCAAAATCCCGCTGCGGAGCCCCTGCCCGGCTACCGCAAGGTAAACCCCATGGTGTTCTGCGGCATTTACCCCGCGGACGGCGCCGATTATGAAAATCTGCGCGACGCTCTCGAAAAGCTGCAGCTCAACGACGCCGCTCTCAGCTATGAGCCCGAAACCTCCGGCGCTCTCGGCTTCGGCTTCAGATGCGGATTTTTAGGGCTTTTGCACCTTGAGATAATTCAGGAAAGGCTCGAGAGAGAATACGACCTTGACCTTGTGACCACCGTGCCGAGCGTCGTTTACAAAATCAACATGACGGACGGCAGCACCATAGAAATAGACAACCCCACCCATTACCCCGACCCGTCTTTGATTTCATCCTGCGAGGAGCCGTTTACGGACGCTCACATTTACTCCCCCGCCGAATACGTGGGCACAATTATGGACCTTTGCCAGGAAAGGCGCGGCGTTTTCAAAAATATGGATTATATCACTCCCGAAAGAGTCGATATCCACTACGAGCTGCCGCTTAACGAAATCATTTACGATTTCTTTGACTCTCTGAAATCAAGAACGAGAGGCTACGCTTCTTTTGACTATGAGATAAGCGAATACAGGCCGTCAAAGCTCGTTAAGCTCGACGTTATGTTAAACGGCGACGTCGTTGACGCCCTCTCGTTTATAATTCACGCTGACAAGGCTTATCCCAAGGCGAGAAAGATTGCCGAAAGGCTCAAAGACAACATTCCGCGCCAAATGTTTGAAATACCCATTCAGATTGGCATAGGCGGCAAAATAATCGCCCGCGAAACGGTCAAAGCCATGCGCAAGGACGTGCTTGCAAAATGCTACGGCGGCGACATAACGAGAAAGAAAAAGCTGCTTGAAAAGCAGAAAGAGGGCAAAAAGAGAATGCGTCACTTCGGCACGGTCGAGGTGCCGCAGGAAGCGTTTATGGCTGTGCTCAAGCTCGACGACAATGACTGATAAAAACTATCCGGGGCTTTACGTTCACGTGCCGTTCTGCTCGTCAAAATGCCCTTATTGCGATTTTTACTCCGCAATTCCGGGCAAAAATTCAATTTCCTCTTACGTTGACGAAACGGAAAGGCGAATTAAAAAGCTCGGCATGAAATTTGACACCGTTTATTTCGGCGGCGGCACTCCGTCAAAGCTCGGCTCGGGCAATCTCATAAGGCTGCTTAACAGCGTTGAACGCACGGAAAACGCCGAGATAACGGCTGAGTGCAATCCTTCCGACGTGGGCAGAGAAAAAAGCGATTTTGATTTTGAAGCTCTTGCCGCAGCGGGCGTAAACAGAATTTCAATGGGGCTGCAAAGCGCCGTAGAC
>CAJOLX010000028.1:22588-22943 GCA_905235625.1 uncultured Clostridia bacterium | reverse complement strand
GGAGAAAACCATGTACGTGACCGGCGTCAACTGCGCCGCCGATACCGCCTTTCAGGAGATGAAGGCGGTGCAGGAACGCTTCGGCAAGACCACCGGGAACGTTGCCTATCACGCCTATCAGAGCTTCAAGACCGGCGAGGTTTCGCCGGAGCTTTGCCACAGCATCGGCGTGGAGCTGGCAAAGAAAATGTGGGGCGATCAGTACCAGGTGCTGGTCGCCACCCACTTCAATACGGGTACCTATCACAACCATTTCGTTCTCAATGCCGTGAATCTTTGGAACGGCAGAAAGTTCAACTGCAATGAAGGAGCCTACTGGAAGTTCCGCAGTTTGTCGGACGAGCTGTGCCGGGAA
>CAJOLX010000028.1:0-22563 GCA_905235625.1 uncultured Clostridia bacterium | reverse complement strand
GAGGGAAAGACGCCCCGCAAGCTCTATTTTGCCGAGAAAAACGGCGACCCTACCCGCTACAACCTGATGCGGGAGGCCATCGACAAGGCGCTGACCATGAGCACCAATGACAAGGCTTTCTGCTACGTCATGCGGCGGTTGGGGTATGAGATCGACTTCAATCCCCGCCACAAATACGCCACCATCCGTTCCGTAAACGGCAAGAAAGCCACGAGACTTTATCGTCTCGGCCCCGGTTATGACCAGGCGGAAATCTTTGAACGGATGCGGGAAACACGCCTCTGCCGTTCGGTGGAAGCCACCCGATTATATAACGAGTTCACCGGCAGGCGGAGCTTTGGAACGACCATTCAGCCGAGGCAGGCCCGCCTGCACGGAAGCCTGAAAAGCGCACGCAAGATCACCGGTTTGCGTGCGCTCTATTTCCGCTATTGCTATCTGCTGGGCGTCTTTCCGAAGAACAGACAGCGCCGTCCGCTCTCCCCGGAGATGCGGGAAGCCTGCCGAAAGCTGGACCGGTATTCCGATCAGGTGCGGCTGATATGCCGCCACGGACTGAACGATCTACCTTCGGTGCAGGAGTTCATCAACACCACCGAAAGCGAGATCAAGCTGCTGACCGATTACCGTAAACGCCTCTGCCGGGACATGGATTCCTGCCACGATCCCGCCCAAAAGGAGGCGCTTACAGCCAAACGAAACGACTGCACCTGACGCAGCTTCGAAAGGACAGGAAAACGGCTGCCGGTATTCTCACCGACAACGCCGAAATCAAAGAAAACATCCGCAGTGAGGAGCAGATGCGGCATGAAAACAACGCTCCGAATCACAACCGAAAGAGAGGGTATGAAAGATGAAAAAACGAACTTCTGATTTTACGCTCCCGACGCTGGACGACCTGTTTTCGTCGCAGGCGGAGCGGGACGACGCCAAACTGGAACGGGTGCGGGAGATCCCATTGGAGGAACTTCATCCATTTAAGGAGCATCCCTTCAAGATCCAGAGCGGCGAGGAAATGGACCGCATGATCGAGAGCATCCGGCAGTACGGAACCTTAACGCCGGGGCTGGCAAGACCGTCGCCTGACGGCGGCTACGAGCTGGTATCCGGTCACCGAAGGCTGGCAGCGTGTCAGGCGCTGGGACTGGAAACGATGCCCGTCATCGTCCGGGACATGACCGACGACGAGGCGGTGATCGCCATGGTGGACGCCAACCTGCAAAGGGAGACGATCCTGCCCAGCGAAAAGGCGTTTGCCTACAAGATGAAGCTGGAAGCACTGAATCACCAAGGTGTAGCTTGTGGACAAGTTGGCCACAAGTCACGGGACAACATTTCTGACGGAGACAGCGGACGGCAAGTACAACGCTATATCCGCCTGACGTACTTACACCCGGAGCTGCTCTCCCGTGTGGACGACGGCAAGATCGCCTTCTCCCCAGCGGTGGAACTCTCGTTCCTCACGATGGACGAGCAGGCGATCCTGATCGACGCCATGGACCTGTACGACTGCACACCGTCCCACGCACAGGCCATCCGCATGAAGCACGCCTCGCAGGAAGGGCTTCTCAATAAAAGCGCCATCTAAAAGCCCAATCAGGTCGAGCAGATCAAATTCAAACGGGACGAATTCAGCAAATACTTTCCCGCCCGGTACACCGATCAGCAGATGAAAGCCGACATCATTAAAGGGCTGGAGCTGCTCAAGCGCCAGCGGGAGCGTAACCGGGACGCCCGGTGATTCGAGCCCGGGACAGATTTCTTTCCACTTTTCGCACAGTGGAAAGAACCGCACCGTCAGGGTACAATGTTCCCGTCGGTGCGGACCTGTCCTGTGCAATCTAAAATTTTAGGAGGAAATCAAATGGTATCAGGACATCTGCAAATCAAAAAAGGATATTACTACGCCGTCCTCAGCTACTACGACAACCGGGGCAAGCGGCACGTAAAATATGTGGCGACCGGGCTGCCCGAAAAGGGTAACAAGCGGCGGGCGGAAACCGTACTGGTAAAGATACGCAACGAGTTCGAGCCGCCCATCCACGTGGACGAGCTGCGCTCGGACATGCTGTTCGCCGACTATCTGTTGGAATGGCTTCAGATCGTAAAGATGCGGGTGAAGATCACCACCTACGGCTCCTACGAGCAAATGACAAAGCAGACCATCGAGCCGTATTTCCGCAAGCAGCACCTGTCGTTGGCACAGCTTGAGGCACGGCACATTCAGCAATTTTACTCGGAAAAGCTGAAAACCGTCTCGGCAAACTCGGTGATCCACTACCACGCCGTGATCTATCAGGCGCTGAAGTACGCCATGAAGACCGACCTTGTGACCCAAAACGTGGCCATGAAGGTGGACAGACCGAAGAAAAACGACTTTCAGCCGGTCTTTCTTGACGCTGCACAGCTTGCCAAGCTCTTTGAGGCGGTCAAGGGGACGAAGCTGGAGCTGCCGGTGC
The DNA here is from genome assembly GCA_905235625.1 of uncultured Clostridia bacterium. Classification (GTDB taxonomy): domain Bacteria; phylum Bacillota; class Clostridia; order Oscillospirales; family Acutalibacteraceae; genus CAG-177. The sequence continues at coordinate 20,104 of CAJOLX010000028.1, read as the reverse complement.
TGGTGGCGGCCTTTTACGGTCTGCGGCGGGGCGAGGTGCTGGGGCTCAAATGGGACGCCATCGACTTCGAGCGTGGCACCATCACCATCAAGCGCACGGTTACCACCGCCATGATCGACGGCAAGGAAACCGTCATCGAGCAGGACTCCGCCAAGACCAAATCCAGCCTGCGGACGCTGCCGCTGGTGGGGAGCTTCCGCCGGTACTTCGAGGAGGTCAAGGCGGCGCAGGAACGGAATAAGGAGATCTGCGGCAGCAGCTACAACTATGCCCACGACGGCTACGTTTTCGTGGACGAGATGGGCGACCGGATCAAACCGAACTGGCTGACCACCACGTTCCCCGATTTTGTGGAAAAGCACGGCCTGCCGAGGATGCGCTTTCACGATCTGCGCCATTCCTGCGCTTCGCTGCTGCTCGCCAACGGCGTACCGCTCAAGCAAATTCAGGAGTGGTTGGGTCACAGCGACTTTTCCACCACGGCGAACATCTATGCCCATCTGGACTACACGTCGAAGCTTTCCTCAGCACAGGCGATGGTGGACGGGATCGCTCTGCCGCAGGCCGATCACTTCGGCAGCCGATGGGATCGAATCGCAGAAAAGGGCTGAAAATCGCACATAGTTCTTTCCAAACTTTTGGAAAGAACAGCCCGAAATGAGGGTGAAAACAGGGTGAAGAACAAAAAAGAAAAATCCAGAAACCCGCATGGTTACTGGATTTTTCGTTGGCGGAGGCGGTGGGATTCGAACCCACGAGCCCGTGAGGGCTACCTGATTTCGAGTCAGGCCCGTTATGACCACTTCGATACACCTCCGTGTGTATTTTTCGCCCGTTTTTTCATTTTTTTGCGGCGGGATCAAAAACCCCTTCGGAAAGAACTGACGGAAAGAACTACGGAATATTCAATTTTCGAGCCCGTGAAAAACCGCACGGTTACGGGCTTTGTGCGATACGAAACGCACAGTCTCAACGGAGATTTCGAGTGCTGCACCTTCGACCACTCGGACAACTCTCCGTGTATTCGTTTTTTACGGCGTGTAGAATTTTATCAAATTATGTTCGTTTTGTCAAGACACAGTCCATAAGGTTTCCTCGTAAAAAGAGCTTTTTTCACCCGTTTTGTATATCTTATAGGAATAATAGGCTTTTATCGGGCAAAATTATGTCGTTTTATCTTGACAAAAAGCTTTAAATGTTTCAAAATACCATGTATAATATATAGAGCGACTTATATATTATTTCACACTACATCTTGCGTACCCTTCGGGTGCGGTTTGGCGGTGAGAAAATGATTTACGCGCTTTTGTTTGCCGCGGACGCGGTTTTTGCCGTTCTGTTCATAAAAGCGGGATACCCCGAGAGCACGAAGAAGGGCTTTGTGTTCAAAATGTTCGCCTCGTGTATTTTTCTGATTACGGGCATTTATTCCGCCTCCCCTCCCGGCTGCGGCAGATATTCTTATCTGATTATCGCCGCGCTTTGCGCCGGGCTGATCGGAGACGTTTTCTTAACCTTCGACCCCTTTATCAAAGATAAAAGCAACAAAAAGAAATCGGCGTTTTTCGTTTTGCTCGGCGGGCTGTTTTTTATAGCCGGCCACGGCATTTACATAGCGGCATTCGCCGGAGAGCTCAAAAAAGGCGGAGTGTTCAGGCTCCCCGTCTTTTTGGCGGGAGCAGCGCTCGCGTTCGTTTCCGTTTTCGCTCTGATTTTTATTTCGAAGGTAAAGCCCGGCAAGGCGCTCGCGGCAATAGCCGTTTACGCCGCGGCGATATCCTGCATGTTCGCTATGGGCCTTTGCCTCGCTTTGGGCGGAGAATTCCCCTCAAACGCCGCGCGCGTTTTTCTTATAGCCGCTCCCCTGCTGTTCATCATTTCGGATTCGTCCCTGCTGCTCAAAGCCTTTGACAAAGAGAGGTTTGACAATCTCGCCGTCAGAAGCGTTAACTTAGGCACTTATTATCTCGCGCAGATGCTTTTTGCCGTCACCGCGGGTTTAATCAAATAAACAAACGCCCGAAAGGAGATTAAAATATGTTTTACTTAAAAAAGCCGCTTATTCCCATGACCGATTACGAAACCTCGAGCGAGGAAGTCAAAAGAGAATATGAAGACCAGATAAGCAAGCACGGCAGAATCACCAACATGAAGCGCACTCTGCTTCACGACGTGCAGTCTTTCAAAACCTACATGGATTGGTACACTCTTTACGATCAGCTCGTGCCCGTTTTCGGCAACAGAGCTCTTCAGATTTTTTCATACGCCATTTCCACCGGCAACGACTGCCTTATCTGCGGCCTGTTTTTCACCAAGATACTCAAAGACAACGGCGAGGATCTTGAAAACCTGCAGGTTAATGAAACCGAGCAGCTGCTCATAGATTTCGGCGTGGCAATCACCAAAGACCCCCACAACATTCCCGACGAGATTTATGACAAGCTCAGAGCGAAATACAGCGACGAGGTGCTTGTGCAGCTCATAGCTTTCGCGGGCATTATGTATGCCACAAATCTGTTTAACACGGTAGCGAGAGTTCCCCTTGACGAGGAGCTTTACGGCTACAGAAGCGATAAAGAAAAAACCGATACGGAGGAATAAAAAATGGGTGAATTCAGCGGAAAAGTTGCTTTCATAACGGGAGCGGCTCACGGTCAGGGCAGAGCTGCGGCTCTTGCATTCGCGAAAGAAGGAGCGTATATTGCCGCGTTTGACGTGGCTAAAAAAATAGAATATCCCGCTTACGAATTCGGCACGAGCGACGAGCTCAAAAGCCTTAAAGCGGAAGTTGAAGCTCTCGGCAGCAAGGCTGTCATCGCCGCGGGCGACGTTCGCTCCGACGAAGACGTGACCAAAGCCGTGAAGGCAACGATAGACGAATTCGGCAAAATAGACATTCTCTTCAATAACGCGGGCATTTGCGCCTACGCCGAGGTTGACAAGATGACCGACGAAGAGTGGAACGCCATGATAGACATTAACCTCAAGGGGCCTTTTAACGTGGCCCGCAGAGTTGTGCCTTATATGAAAGAGGCAAAGAGCGGCGTTATCATTAACAATTCGTCAGTTATGGGCCTCAGAGGCGGCAACCGTCTTTCTCACTACGCCGCTTCAAAGTGGGGTCTCACCGGCCTTACAAAATCATGGGCAATAGAGCTCGCGCCTTACAACATCAGAGTTGTCAGCATCCATCCCACGGGCGTTAACACCCCCATGAACGACGGCCTTGCAGCAATGGAGGGCATGACCCCCATCGAGATTGCCGAGCGTTCCGCGGGCAACCTTCAGCCCGTGCCCTGGATCGAGCCCGAGGACGCCGCGAACCTCGTTCTTTTCCTCGCGAGCGACAAGGCAAAATACTGCACCGGAGGTCAGTATCTCGTTGACGCCGGCCTTCTCAGCGTTTGATCAATAAAAATTGCGGAGGTCATAGCGTGACCGATTTTAAGCTATTGCTCAATGACGTTAACATTGACAACGATAAAATCAGAATAGACACTGCCGTTATCTGCCCTGCCGACGCGCTCTTTCCGAAGATGAGAATTATCTTTCGCCGCGGCGGCGAGATAAGGCGTATGCCTTTGCCCTCAAAGGGCTCTTTCAAGAGAACGGCTGCGGGCGACATGATTCACCTGTTTGCCTACACTTATTTTATCGAATATATCTTCACCGATAAAAGCGACGACGATATATCGATAGGCTTTGAAGTGGATTTTAACGACGACTGCGCCGAGGACGCACGGTTTTACGTTTCGGCTGCCGTAGCGTCAAAAAATCCCGAAAGCATAAGCGAGGAATACTCCGGCGGCGAGCTTTTTGACGGCGCGAGCGTTTTCTCCGACCCTTACGAAGAGGACGAGGAGGAAAAGCTTAAGGAGCATTTAACAAAATACTTCTGGCAGGTTTATCCCGAAAAGAACACTCTCGTTTTGCGCACGGAGCGCTGCAAAGACGGCGACTCGGCTTTCAAAAAAGCGCTCAAAGCGGTGTCGGGCTTCATAGTGTTTCTGCTTGCCGCGCTCGGCGGAATTGCGCTTTTGCCCCTTTTCATAATCGACGGCTTTTTTGCCGCCGTCGGGCTTGAGAAAAAGCGGCGCTACATTCCGCAGGAGGATTTTATTCACGAGCTTGTCGGGCAGATAAAAGCGAACGCCGCCGCCTACATAAAATACGCTTTCAAAAACGAGCCTATCGCAATGAAGATCATAACCTTCAAGGAGCAGAGCTACTACCGCTATTACAGGCGGCTGTGCAAAAAGCCCGTTATAAAAAATCAGATAGCGTTCATTTCGGGGCGCAGAGACGAGCTCGGCGGCAACGAAAAATTCGTTTACGACCTTATGAAGGACAGGGAGGATATTTCCTTCAAGTTCCTTATGATAAGCGAAATGGATCAGTTTTCGTCGCGAAAAGACAAGAGAGAGTTTTACAAGCTCTACGCAACGAGCAAGGTCGTGGTCGTTGACGATTATTACAGCCTGCTCAACACGGTCGAAAAGCGTGACGACGTCACTCTCTTTCAGCTTTGGCACGCCTGCGGCGCTTTCAAAACCTTCGGCTTCAGCCGCATAGGCAAAAACGGAGGCCCCAAGCAGATTTCGCCCAATCACCGCATGTATGACTACACGACGGTAAGCTCCGAAAACATACGCAAATACTACGCCGAGGGCTTCGGAATAAGCGACAGCCGCGTGCTTGCGACGGGCATTCCGAGAACGGATATTTTCTCGAGCGACGAATACCGCAAAAAGGTGACGAACGAGTTTTACGGCAAATATCCCGCTCTCAAAGGCAAGAAGATAATTCTCTTCGCTCCCACCTTCAGAGGCTCCGGCCAGAAGAGCGCGTTTTACCCGACGAGCGTTTTTGACCCCGGCGAATTTCTGGATAACGTGGGCGAAGAATACGCGATGATAATCAAGCTTCATCCGTTTTGCTCCGAAAGATTCAATATTGACGAAAAACACGAAGGGCGGATAATCGACCTTTCTCTTGAAGATGAGCTCAACGACCTGCTCTTTGTGACGGATATTCTTATAACGGACTATTCGAGCTCCGTTTTTGAAGCTTCGCTTCTCAATATCCCAATGCTGTTTTACGCCTACGACCTTTATCAGTATATTTCCGAAAGAGATTTTTACTGCGATTTTGAGAGCTTCGTGCCCGGCAAAATCGTGTTTAACAGGCGTGAAATGGAAAAAGCGGTCATAAACGGAGATTTTGAAAAAGAAAAGATAGAGCCCTTCAGAAACAAATTCTTTTCCGACATTGACGGTCAATCAAGCCGCAGAGCTGCGGACGCAATACTTAACGCACTTGATAATTAAGGAGGAAAATCCATGAGCACAATTTCCAAGCAGGCTGTGTTCGTAACCAACAAGGATTACGAGTCTTACGCCGCATCCAAGCAAAGCCCCTGGGGAATTTACAAATCTCGCCTTTATCAGCACGGCGACATCCGCGTTTGCGGCGGTCTGCCCATGTATGCCGCCGACTTTGAAATTGACGAGGTTAAGAACGCGGAAATCGTTTATTCCGCTCTCGGCTGCGTTGACGTTTACATTAACGGCGTTAAAATCGGCGACGAGGCTATGAAGCCCGGCTGGACGGACTATCACACCCGCGCCCTCACCATAAATACAAAAATTTCCGACGCGCTCGTTTCGGGCAAAAACAGAATACTTGCCGTTGTTGCCCCCGGCTGGTTCGCCGGCAGAATATCCTGCGGCTATTACGGCGACGACGCTCCTTCGTTCATAGCGACGATAGTGAACGGCGGCAAAGAAGTCATTTCCACCGGCAAAGGCTGGAAGACCAAGGTTGACGGCAGAATTCGCACCTCCGACATCTGGGACGGCGAATATTATGACGCGAGAAAAAAGAGCTATGAGAGCCTGAGCGACCCCTCGGCAAAGCTCTCCGGCTGGAAAAACGCCGCCGAGCTTGAGTATAAAGGCAAGCTCACCCCTTTTATCGGCCCCAAAGTAAAAGTGAGAAAAGGCCTTGACAGAAAGCCCGAAAAGATGTTCGTTTCAGACGGCGTTTCGTTTAACGGCTCATATTTCGGCAAGCTTAATATCTGCGGCGAAAACGTTACGTTCCCCGTTTCCTTAAAGAAGGGTCAGAAGCTCACCATTGACCTCGGCCAGGAAATAGTAGGCAGGCTCAGAATAAAAGCATCGGGCTCAAACGGCGGCGAGCTCAAGGTGCGCTATGCGGAGTTTCTTAACGACAGCGGCGAATTAAGCAGAGGCAACGACGGCCCCGAAGGCTCGGTTTACACAATAAATCTCCGCTCCGCTCTCGGCAAGTCCTATATTGTTTTTGCCGATAAGAAAGAAATAGAGTTCGCTCCGTCATTCACCTTCTTCGGCTTCAGATTTGCCGAAATCAGCGCCGACTGCGACGTTACTGTTTATGACCTCACGGGCGAAGTCATAGGCAACGACACAAAAGAAACGGGCAGCATCACCACCTCCGACGAAAACGTAAACAAGCTCATTTCAAACATTCTGTGGGGCCAGAGAGGCAACTATCTGAGCGTTCCAACCGACTGCCCTCAGAGAGATGAAAGACTCGGCTGGACGGGCGACGCTCAGGCGTTCAGCGTGACCGCTTCTTACAACGCCGACGTTTACGGCTTCTTCCGCAAATGGATGCAGGATATGAGAGACTCTCAGAGCGAAAGCGGCGGATATTGCGACGTTAACCCCAGAATATCTCTTGCAAGCGGTGAAGACGCCGTAGGCTGGGGTGACGCCGGAGTTATAATTCCCTACAATATGTACAAGATTTACGGCAACAAGCAGATTCTTGCCGAGCATTACGACTCGATGGATAAATACGTTCGCGGCATTCTCGAGAAATACGGCAACGCTGGCCCCATTCCCCGCTACGGCGACTGGCTCGCTTATGACGAATGCCCTGCCGAATACCTTTCGAGCGCCTATTTCGTTCACGACCTCGACATCATGATTTACGTGAGCAAGGTGCTTGAAAAAGACGACAAGGTCTCCTATTACGAGAAGCTCAGAAAGAGCGCTTACAAATATTTTAAGGATAATTACTTAAAGCGCGGCAAGCCCGACGGCACAACCCAGTGCCACAAAATCATCGCCCTCGCCTTTGACCTGCTTGACGAAAAGCGCGCCAAGGAAGTTGCCGACGAGCTCGAGCAGCAGATAAAAGAAAACGGCGACAGGCTTTCCTCCGGCTTCCTCGGCACTTACAACCTTTGCCCCGCCCTTTCAAAATACGGCAAGGATAAAACCGCCTACAACCTGCTGCTTCAAAGAAACGAGCCCTCGTGGCTTTACAGCGTTGACCAGGGCGCTACCACGATTTGGGAGAGGTGGAATTCCTACACCATTAAAGACGGCTTCGGCGACGTGGGAATGAATTCATTCAACCACTACGCTTACGGCTCAATAGGCGAATGGATGTATCAATATATGGCAGGCATCGCCGCCGATGAACCCGGCTTCAAGAAGATAAGACTTCAGCCGAGAATTGACCTGAGAACCGAGCAGGAGCTCCCCGAAGGCCAGAAAAACATCACTCACGTTAAAGCGTCTTACCGCTCCGCTTCGGGCCTTATCACTTCCGAATGGTCAACCGAAAACGGCTTTGTTTATAAATGCTCCGTGCCGAAGGGCGCGAGCGCCGTTCTTGAGCTGCCCGTCACCTCGGGAAAAATCAAGCTCGGCGGCAAAACTCTGCCGAAGAGCAAATACACCGTTTCCGGCTCCGTTGCCGTTATCGAGCTCGCTCCGGGAAGCTACGTATTTGAACAGAAATAACCATTGGGACTTCCGTATTAAGCGAAGAACAAGACGAAAAAGTATACGGATAAGAATAGCGTGGCGCAAGCTGAATGCTTGCGCCACGTAATTTTTAATCTCCGAAATATTTTGAGCCCTATATGTCTTAATATTGTTAAAAAGTATTTGTAATTGTCGATTATTATCTTTCCATAAGAAGAGGCGTCGATCCTTTTAAAGCAATTTGTAACTGAACTATAAAAGGAAAGCAAAATGCAACAAGGTTCTGACCGGTCGCCTCATTCCACACGGAAATGGCAAAGTTTGTGCAATTGTGGGTAAATAATTCATACCATCTCCATTTTGAGGCGGTTATTTCACGCACTGCCGAGTCAAAGTCGCTTTGAGTGAGCTCATATTCTCGCGCTCTGACAGTCTCTCCCGCATAGACATCCATTTCCTCGTTACAGAGCATAGCTTTAAAGGAGTTAGGTTTAAAGGAATGAAGTCCGAAGCTTACCATTTCGCCCGGAACTATATCATTGCCGTCAACGGTTAAAGTATTTTCACTGATATTCCTTATGCATATCCAAGCGTGACCGGTGAAATAGGGGGTGTGAGGGCCCGAAGCGCAAAGATACATGATTGCAACAACAGGTTTATCGGAAACAATAGTGCCCTCCTGTGTGCCGCCGTCGGTGATTTCGGTGCGCGTCACACTTGTCCCTTCGGGAAATGCATTTTCGCCGATGTTCGTGACGCTATTGGGAATTTTGACACTCGTAAGCCTTTTACACCCGTAGAATGCACGATCACCTATGCTTGTGACGCTATTGGGAATTTCAATGCTCGTCAGCCCGGTGCATTCGTAGAATGCATCTTCGCCAATGCTTGTAACCCCTTCGGGAATTTCAACACTCGTAAGTCCTGCGCGGGCGGAGAATGCATAATCTCCGATGCTTGTGACGCTTCCGTCATTGGGAATCTCGCTTGTATTGCATCCTGCAATAAGAATTTTGCTTTCGGTTTCAATTAAGCAATTTCCGGCACTGTGATACTTGGGATTTCCGCTTTCGACAGAGATGCTCATAAGCCCGGCGCAGTCACCGAATGCATGAATGCCAATGCTCGTGACGCAGTCGGGAATTGTGATACTCGTAAGCCTTTTACACCCGTAGAATGCACTATTGCCTATGCTCGTAACAGGATATCCGTCAATCTCCGACGGTATTTCCAAATCACCTGATGCATTTATACTAGGTTTAATAGTGACCTCGCCGCTGGAAACATCATACTTAAGACCATCGGGGACTTCTGCGCTTGCCGCCATTGTCAGAACTTCCGCAAATTCACCGTTTCCGACGGCAACGGTGCCGATAAGAAGTATCAGACAAAGAATAGCCGATAAACATTTCCTGAGTTTTGACATCTTAGTGCCCTCCAAAATAAAAAAGTGCGCAGCCGAAGCTACGCACGAAAAACGCATAGCTCCGATTGCTGCCACGCAACTTCTGCCAAACTCTCCATGAGCAAGCCGAATTAGAGCATGCATTTTTACCAAAATAAAAATACAGGCCCATAGAGAGTTATTGGCTTATTAAGTTACGTGGCACTGTCAGTATAACATAGTATCAATACAAATATCAACCTGTATTTGGGGGGTGGAAATATATTTTTGCAAAAGAAAAAGCCGCTGAATAATTCAACGGTTAAAAACGTTATTCAATAATGAGCTTTGATTTTGCCAACCGTATTTATCATAATCTGCGGCGAGAGTAAGGGTCTTCGGCATTAAAATATCGGATTCGGCTTGAATTGTTCATTATCTTTATGTTATACTGCATACAGTAAATCAAAGTGAGGTGTGTCAGACATGTCAGCGCAAGAAGCAAAACGCCTGCAAGCCGTGCGAGTTGCAGACGCATTGAATAAAATTGAGGGCGTTCCGGTGTCCGCTTTTGCTAAAAACCTCTCCGCGCAATGGGCGAAGGGCGAAATCTCCGGCGCTGAAATGAAGCGCGCTTTGCTTCAAAAGCACACGAAGGCAGCGCAATGAAAGATCCATATTCGAAAAAGCAAAAAACTTATTAAGAGGATAGGAAAGAAACCGAAAAGCAGAAAAAAGAACGGTACGAAAAATACAAATCCGATAACTATACGCCGACAAAACACGAATATACAGATTAAGTTTAACAGGGTGCGAGCTTTATTGTTCGCACCCTGCTTACTTATCTAAAAAATTTTCGTTTTGGTCTTCGCTTAAGACGAAAGTCCCCATCAGAGGCACTTTCGTTTTGTTCTTCGCTTAATACGAAAGTCCAATGAAACTTAAGAAACTACACCCAGCGATTTTAATATCACCCACACCGGCAGCGCCGCTTCGGGCACGCCTATCGCGTTGACTACGGGCTCCGTGTTTTCGCCGAGTCCGAGGTCATAAAGCGTTTTGAGTATTTCCCGGGCTATCAGCACGTTGCCGCGCGCGTTGGGGTGTATTCCGTCAAGGGCAATGTTTAAAACTTCGTGCTCAAACGTTTCGTGAATGTCAACGAAAGTGAACGCTCCCGGATTTTCTTCAAGATACTGCTCGTAGCGGGAGTTCAGCATAACCACGCCCTTGTCTACCGCGAAGCCGATAACGGGGTATGAGGGGGCGTAAAGAGTCTGCATAAGAATCGTGGCGTCGGGGTTTATCTCTTTAATTCTCGCGATGATTTCGCAAAAATTGACGTAAGCGTTGTCAACTATTCTTTCGCAGTTCGCCGTGTTGCCGAACATCATTCCTACGGCGAGAAAAAGAATATTGAACACGTTGCGGTTAATGAAATCGTTGCCGCCTATTGAAATGCTGATTATGTCCGCTTCGGCAACGTCGTTAATATAGCTCTCTTTTTCATTGAGCGCTTTTTTCAAATCCGACGTGTCGTAGCCGTCCACGCCCCGATTAACGTAATTGTAGCCGTTGGTGTCGGCGACAATTCTGCCGTAGCAGGCTTCGCTCGAATTGAGAACGCCCGTGCCCTTCGCTATGGAATCGCCCAAAACGAGGTAATTGAGCTTCTCTTCGCCCGCAAAGCCGATGACGGTCAGCGAAAAAATCATCACAAAGGTGAGAATAACGCACGCCGCTTTTTTCATTTTGATACGCCCCTTTTGCCGATTTATGATTTTAGCTTACGCTTCTTCTTTAACTTCTTCTTTCTTTCCGCTCTTTGAAACAACGAGGTTTACGAGTATGCCGAGAATAAGAGCGCAGGCAACCTCGGTAAGAGTTACTTTGCCTATGGTGAGAGTCATTCCGCCTATGCCGGAAATGAGAATGGTGGCAACGACGAAAAGGTTTTTGTTTTCGCCCAGGTCAACGCCCTGAATCATTTTAAGACCGCTGACAGCGATGAAGCCGTAAAGGGTGATGCAAACGCCGCCCATAACGCAGCTCGGAATAGTGGAGAGCAGAGTTACGAAGGGAGCGCAGAAGGAAGCGGCAATAGCAAGAATTGAAGTTGCCAGAATGGTGACAATGGAGGCGTTGCCGCTGATTGCCACGCAGCCTACGGATTCGCCGTAAGTGGTGTTGGGGCAGCCGCCGAAGAGAGCGCCGACTATTGAGCCGATGCCGTCGCCGAGAAGAGTTCTGTGAAGGCCGGGGTCCTCAAGAAGGTCCTGACCGATAACGCTGGAAAGATTCTTGTGGTCCGCGATATGCTCGGCAAACACAACGAAAGCAACGGGAATGTAAGCTACCGCTATCGTGCCGACGTAAGCGGGAGTGATTTCGCCGATGCTCTTGAATGCGGTGACGAAGGTGAAATCGGGTATCCACTGCATGTTGTTGAAGGCGGAGAAGTCAATGATGATAAAAGCGTCGTTCGCTGTCGCTTTGCCTATGAAATACATAACGGTGGCAAAGAGATAGCCTGCTCCGATGCCGATAATGAAGGGGATGAGCTTTGCGAATTTCTTGCCGTAAACCGAGCAGATGATAACGGTGAAAAGAGTGATGAGAGCGCAGATAAAGCCTATCCAGCCCTTTGTGCCCATTACGAAGCCGTTTTCGGTTGCTGCATAGGTGAGAGTGTCGCCCACGGCGTTGCCCGCAAGAGAAAGACCGATGAGTGAAACGGTGGGGCCGATAACAACGGCGGGGATGAGCTTGTTTATCCACGCTACGCCCGCGATTTTAACGGCGATTGCGATAACAACGTAAACGAGGCCTGCGAAGAAAGCGCCGATGATAAGGCCCATATAGCCCGCGCCTGCGGAAGCCGCGCCGCCGAAAGCGGCAAACATCGAGCCTAAAAACGCGAAGGACGAGCCGAGGAAAACGGGGCTCTTAAACTTGGTGAAGAGCAAATAAACGAGCGTGCCTACGCCTGCGCCGAAAAGCGCCGCGGACTGGCTCATGCCGTGACCCACTATCGAGGGCACCGCTATCGTTGCGGCAAGAATTGCCAAAAGCTGCTGGAATGCAAAGACGATCAACTGCCCGAACTTGGGCCTGTCTTTGACACCGTAAGTGAGATTCATACTGATTACCTCCATTTTTTTTGCCTTTTATCATTTATTTTTTGCGGCTTCCCTGCCGCTTCTAAAGCTGATAAATCGAAACGCTCGTTTCATCGTCATAAGGCGGGATTTTAAAAACGATGACCTCGCTTTTTGAGGTAGGCACGTTTTTGCCCACGTAGTCCGCAACTATCGGCAGCTCTCTGTGGCCCCTGTCAACAAGCGCCGCAAATTGAATTTTTGCGGGCCTGCCCGCCGCCATTATCGCTTCCATAGCCGCTCTTGCCGTTCTGCCCGTGTAAATCACGTCGTCCGCCATAATAACGGTTTTGCCGTTAATGTCAAAGGGAATGTCCGTTTTGTTTATGACGGGCTGCGGCAGATCCTTGCTCAGGTCGTCTCTGTAAAGCGTTATGTCGATATATCCGGTTTTCGTTTTAACGCCGAGCTCCGAGAGCTTTGACGCCAAAATATCCGCAAGCGGAGCGCCGCGCCGAACTATGCCCACAAGGCAAAGCTCGTCGGCATCGGGATTTTTTTCGGTTATTTCGTGAGAAATGCGGGCAAGCGCGCGGTTTACCGCCGCTTCATCCATGATGTAAGACTTAAAATCCATATTTCATCACCAAAAAATACGACCCCGTCGAAGGCTTAAACGCCTGACAAGATCGCACACAGCGGCCGGGCAGAATTACCCGGCGGATATTGTTGATCTTGTCGGCATCGCCGTACCGCTTTTAAAGATCTTTTTCTTCTAAAAATATACCATATATTGTGTGTCAAGTAAAGAAAAAAATGTATTCGGCGCAAAATATTTTTTCGGAAAAACGCCGGTCACACTACAAATGTTTTATTTATATTGAAATTACGGCTTCTTTAATGATATAATCGAAACATGATGATATGGAATGAGGTTTAGTTATGGGCAAAAAAACCGTATTGGTCGCAGGCTGCGGCCACGGCGGGCTGTCCGCCGCTTATATTCTCGCAAAAAACGGATATGAAGTGAAAGTTTTTGAAAAGAAAAATTACGACGAGCTCGGCTACGACTGGCACGACGTAATTTACAAGCCCGATTTTGACTCTCTTGAAATCGACCTTACCGCCGGTGAAGGCGAGCTTTTGCCGTTTTATGACGCGGCTTACACAAACCCAAAGCAAAGCGTAAAGCTGGTCGTTGAGCAAAACGGCTCCTCAACGCTTTACTGCGCCGACCGCCGATTTCTGCTCAAAAGGCTTGCCGACACCGCCGCGAACGCGGGCGCCGAGATAAATTACGGCGTGAGCGTCACGGGCGCCGTTGTCAAAAACAGCGAGGTAAAGGGCATTTCAACCGACAAGGGCGATTTTTACGGCGACCTCGTCATTGACTCAGCCGGCATTGATTCGCCCGTGAGAGCTTCTCTGCCTGCAAGCTGGGGCATTATGAACGAAATACCCGAAAGCGCAACCTTTTACACCTACCGAGCGTATTTTGAAAATCTGACGGGGGAAGTATCCTCCCCGCCGCAGACCATTTATTTTTATCACTGCGGCAAAAAGGGCATGGACTGGTCCGTGACGGACGAAAAATTCATTGACGTGCTGGTAGGCAGATTTTATCCCTTCGGCGAGGATGACGCTATCGAAGCGATTGAAGACGTGAGAAAGAGCATACCCTTCATGGGCGAAAAAATCGTCAGAGGCGGTTCGTTTGAAAAAATACCGCTCAGGCTCTCTCTGCCTCTGTTTGTGTGGAACGGCTACGCCGCGGTGGGCGACAGCGCCTGCATGACAGACCCTCTGAGCGGCTCGGGCATAAACAACAGCGTAAAAGCCGGCGCGATGCTTGCCGAAACCGTTATGGGAGCCCGCTCGGGCAGATTAACTCTCGAAACGCTGTGGAAATATCAATACGATTATCTCACAAAGCACGCAAAAAACAAATATTCGCCCGAAATAACCCGCAAAATGCTCACGGCTCTTTCAGCGGACGACATTGACTATTTCTTTGAGAAAAAGATACTCACCGAAAGGGAGCTCGGCTCGGGCGGCAAGGCGGATTACACCGCTTCCGAAACGATAGGCAGAGCGCTCGCGTTCATACCGAAGCTCAACCTTCTGCCCGCAATGGCAGGCGTGCCTTATAAGAACAACATCGCGGCAAAATCCAAAAAGCTGCTGCCCGAAAAATATTCTTACGACGCTTATATGAAATGGCGCAAAGAATACGAAAAAATCTGAGATAATACAAAACGCGCCGCAGAGCCCGATACGAGCCTGCGGCGCCGCCGTTTTTGAAATGCTTACGCAATACGATGTAATATATAAACGGAGCCGCGGAATTTTGCCGCGGCTCCGTTTTTTTGCTTTTTTTAATCGAGATTAAGCGCCACTTTAAACACCGTGCCGTTTTCGGCGTCGCTTGAGGCGCTTATTTCTCCGCCCATAAGCTCCGTCATCTTTTTGGCTATGGCGAGCCCGAGCCCGTGTCCGTCGCCGCCGCTTCTTGATTTATCCGCCCTGTAAAATCTTTCAAAAATATGCTCAAGGTCGTCTTTTGAGATAACGCCGAGCTTGTTTGACACGCAGAGAACGGCTTTCTTTTTGCTCGAGGTTAGCTTGACCTCGATTTTGCCGCCCGAGGGCTCGTATTTTGCCGCGTTGCCGATAAGGCCCGCGCAAATTCTTGCGATGTAATCCTCGTTTCCGTTTACGAAAATATCGCTTTCAATGCCGTCATAATCAAACTCAACGCCTTTTTCGTAAGCAATGCTTTCCATTTGCAGAGCGCAGCGCATAACGGCGTCCGACATATTTACCCGCTTTTTCTCAACGGTTAGCTGAGGAGAATCCATCTGAGAGAGGGTGAGCATTTCGTTTATCATTTTTTGCATGCTCGCCGCCGCTTCGTCAATGGATTCAACCCACTGCATCTGCTCCGCAACGGTCGAATCCGTGTTTTCTTTGAGAATGCCGTTATCGGCAAGTATCACCGTGAGCGGAGTTTTAAGGTCGTGAGAAATATCGGCGACAAACTGCTTTTCCATTTCTATGCTGTTTTCGAGCGGCTTTACCGCAAGGCCCGAAATATATCTGCTGATGAAATAAAACAAAATCATCGCCGCGGCAAAAACAGCCGCGAGAGCGCCCGCAAGCATAATAGTGGGCTTTGTGACGTAAGAGGTTGAGGCAAGAGCTATGCGCGTGTATTCGCTGCCGGAGGCTTTTGAATAAATGAGCTGCATGTCGCTTATTTTGCCGAAATCCTCCTCCGCCGCGGCGGCTTTTACGGCAGCTTCTTCTATTTGGCTTTCGTCAAGATCGCTGCTCGTCGAAACAACTCTTATGCCGCCGTCCTCCGAATAAATGAGCACGGTTATCTGCTTGTCGTAGGCGAGATTTTGCCCTATGCTTTTTTTGCCCGAGGGCGCGGGGCGCTTTTCTCCCTCGTCACCGGGCTTCTCTGCGTTAAAGAAATCCTCTCTCATATCGGGCGCGTAGGGGGAAGCGGGCGGCTCTCCCGCTTGACCGAAGCCGCCGAATGACGGGCTTTCCATAGGGGCAAGCACCTGATTCATGGTGATTTTGAGCTCCGACCAATAGTTTGCGTAGGTGTAAACGCCCGTAGCGATGAGCACGGTCAAAAGCACGGAGCCCACGAGCGCAAGAATGAGAGTTATGAATTTTCGTCTGTATTCGCGCATCGGGAATTATCCTCCAGCCTGTAGCCTATTTTCTGAATGTTTTTTATGCCGACGTTCGATTTTAAAAACTTCAGTTTTTTGCGTAAAAACGAGATGTAAGCCTCCGCGTTATTGTCAGTCGCTTCGGAGTCGTAGCCCCACACTTTAGTTATAATATTTTCCTTTGTGAGAGTGTTTGACGGGTTTTGCATAAAGAGCTTTGCAAGCTCAAATTCTTTTTTGCTCAGCTGCACGCTCTCTTCTCCGCGGGAGAGAACGGCGCTCGTTAAATCGAGCTTGAGGTCTCCGTATTCGAGAGTGTCCATTGTGATTTCGCCCTTGCGCCTTGTAAGAGCGATCACCCTCGCGGCAAGCTCCTCAGGGTCAAAGGGCTTCGTCATATAGTCGTCGGCGCCGGAGGTGAGCCCCGTCACCTTGTCCGAAATTTCGGAGCGCGCGGTCAGCATCAGCACCGGGGTGTTCATGCCCGCTTTGCGCATCTTTTCAACCACCTTAAAGCCGTCCTGACCGGGCAGCATAACGTCAAGTATCACAAGGTCGTAGGCAAAGCCGGAAACGTAATCCAAAGCGTCGTTTCCGTTATAAACGGTGTCTGCGAACCAGCCTCTTTTTTCGAGAATTTGTTTTATCGCTTTTGCGAGAGATACCTCGTCTTCAACCACGAGAATGTTCATCCGATAACCTCCGAAACAGTCGCTTCTGTCAACAATATAACATTTTTTCGCCCTAAAATAAACATCGCGGTGAAAAAATTTTTGAATTTTTGAGATTTTTCAGTCGTTTTTAAGAACTTCGCGTAAAATCAAAGCCGTAAGGAACGAAAAGGAGGCTTTTGAAATGACCGACACGATGATATTCCGAAGAATGGAGAAAAAATACGTCATCTCTCAAAGGCAAAAGGATAGGTTGCTTAACGTTATAGGCGAAAGACTTACGCCGGACGAATACGGCGAGAGCACGATTTGCTCGCTTTACATAGACACTCCCGACTGCCTTCTGGCAAGAAATTCCATAGAAGCCAAAGAAACGAACGCCGCTTACAAAGAAAAGCTGAGGCTTCGCTCTTACGGCACTCCCGGCAGAAACGACAAGGTGTTTCTTGAGCTTAAAAAGAAATATGACGGAGTGGTTTACAAGCGGCGCGAGAGCATGACTCTCTCGGAGGCGATGAATTACCTCGTAACGGGCTCGAAGCCCTTTGAGTCGCAGATAATGAACGAAATCGACTACGCCATGAAATTCTACCGCCACCCCGCGCCGGCGATGACTGTCTGCTATGAAAGAACGGCTTATTACGTTAAGAATATGCCCGCTTTGAGAATTACCTTTGACAGCTCGGTGAGATACCGCCCAAACGACACGGCGCTTGAAGAGGGCTCGCACGGCAAGCTGCTCATACCGGACGGCGTTTACATAATGGAAATCAAAACGGACGGAGTTATGCCGCCGTGGCTTTCGGGAGCTCTCGGGCTCTGCGAGATACTGCCCGCCTCGTTTTCAAAATACGGCAGCGCTTACGTTGATTATTATTTCGGCAACAGAAAAGGAGACAAAATTTATGGATAACATTTTCACATCGATTATAAGCGGCGATTTCACCGTTAAAACCTACGCCCTTTGCATGCTGGCGGCGTTTGCGTGCGGAGCGATATCGGCTTTTTCCGCCTCGTTTAAAAACTCAATTTCAAAGAGCTTTGCGATAGCTCTGCTGCTCATACCGCCGACCGTCGCAACGGTCATTACCATGGTAAACGGCAACATCGGCACGGGCATAGCCGTTGCGGGAGCGTTTTCTCTCGTTAGGTTCAGGTCCGCGCCCGGCAAAGCGAAAGACATTGTGTGCATCTTTTCGGCAATGACGGCGGGCATCGCCTGCGCGGCGGGCTACGTGACGATAGCCATAGCCTTCACCATAGCGATAAACGCGGTTATGGCGGCGGTTGCTCTCATTCCGTTCGGCAGCGAAAAGAGCATGAGCCTTCATATAACGATACCCGAATCTCTCAATTTTGCAAACGAATTCGACGACCTTTTCGACAGTTATACCTCAAAGCACCGCCTCGTAAAGGTCAAAACCACAAATATGGGCAGCCTCTACAAGCTCTTTTATGAAATAGAAATGAAAGAGCCCGGCAAAATGCAGGAGTTTATAGATAAGCTCCGCTGCCGCAACGGAAATTTAGAGGTAATGATTTCAGAATCGGTTACGGAAGGAAGCGAACAACTGTGAAAAAAATAATTGCGTCAATCGTGGCCTTGGCACTCTCGGCATTGCTGATTTTTTCATCCTGTTCATTCGGCGCAGATACGCCTCTTAACGGGGAGTCTTCCGAAAAGAGCGAGGTGTTATCGGCAGACGAAAACGAAGAAACGAACGAAAGCGAAGAGCAGACCGAAGCGATAGACGCCGACACGGCGGACACGGGAGATATGGATTTTTCCGTTTCCGACGGCGACTCGAACGCGAGCTACGATAAATCCAAAGCGACAGCCGTTAAAACGGAAAGTTCAAATTCTCAGGCGCTCGGCGTTAAGGCTTACAAAATAACCTCCGGCGGAGATTACGTTTTAAGCGGCAAATACGAAAACATAATGATAACCGTTGACGCGGGCAAAGAAGACGTAAGGCTCGTGCTCGACAACGCGACTGTCACAAATTCCTCTGCGCCTGCGATATACGTTAAGAGCGCGGGCAAGGTCACCATAACTCTCGAAGATGGCAGCAAAAACACCGTTTCGGACGGCTCGTCATATTCCGTTTCGGACGGCGACACCTCTCTTGACGCAGCGATTTTCAGCAAAGCCGACCTCACCATTAACGGCAGCGGTCAGCTTACCGTAAACGGCAATTACAAGCACGGCATAGTTTCAAAGGATGAGCTTGTGATTTGCGGCGGCGAGCTTAACGTTAAGAGCGTGAAAGCGGGCGTAAACGGCAAAGACTGCGTTAAAATATCAAACGGCTCGCTCACCGTTAACGCAGGCTCCGACGGCATTCGCTCGGATAACGACGAGGATTCGTCAAAAGGATATATTTACTTAAGCGGCGGCAAAATAAACGTAACGGCAGGCAACGACGGCATTCAGGCAGAGACCGTTGTTAAAGCGGATAACGTGACCGTCACGATAAAATCGGGCTCCGGCAGCTCCGCTTCTCTCACGTCGTCAAGCGAATCCTACAAGGGAATTAAAGCAGGCTCCGACATTCTCATAAGCGGAGGCGCGTTTAATATCGACTCCTCCGACGACTGCGTGCACAGCAACAACACAGTCACCGTTTCGGGCGGCACTTACACTCTTTCGTCCGGAGACGACGGCATACACGCCGACAATGACCTTGCGATAGCGGGCGGCACGCTGACCGTCAAAAAGAGCTACGAGGGCATAGAGGCGGAAGAAATAAAGATAAGCGGCGGCAAAATAAACATAACCGCCTCGGACGACGGCATAAACGCCGCAGGCGGAGCGGACTCCTCATCGGGCGGCGAGCGCTTCGGCAGAGGCTCATTCGCGAGCAGTAGCGGAAACATCGTTATTTCGGGCGGATATATATACATCAATTCTTCCGGCGACGGCATAGACTCAAACGGCACCATAAGCCTGACGGGCGGCACGGTGCTTGTGAGCGGGCCTACAAGCAGCGGCGACGCGGCGTTTGACTATGAAACGAGCGCGAGCGTTTCCGGCGGCACGCTCATAGCTCTCGGCTCGAGCGGAATGGCAGAAAACTTCACGAGCGCGCAAAATCAGGCTGCAATGCTGCTTAACTTTACGGCTCAAAGCGCAGGCGAATTTGCCGTTTACACCGTGATCGGCGTGGTCGGCTTGGGCATCAAGGAGCTGCTGCTGTGGCTGTTCCATATCCAAATCGGCTGGCACTATATGCTGGTATGGGTGGTTTCCACCGTCATTGTTCTTATTTGGAATTATGCGGCGCGCCGCGTAGCACTGTACCGTAAGAAAAAAGAAAGATAAAAGGTGTTATATATGCAAAAGGTACTCATCATCGGCGCCGGTCCGGCGGGCTTAACCGCTGCCTATGAGCTGATGGATAAAAGCAAGGATTTCGAGGTTATCGTGCTGGAGGAAAGCGACCGCTTCGGCGGCATTTCGCGCACGGTCAACTACAAGGGCAACCGCATGGACATGGGC
>CAJOLX010000027.1 GCA_905235625.1 uncultured Clostridia bacterium | reverse complement strand
TGAACAATCCCACCGATTTTGATGAGTGAACCTCATTGAAGTCGGTGGGATATTTTTATGTTTTAAGATTTCCGGCGGAGCTAAAGCAAACGCTGTTTGTGTCAATTCATCGAAACGCAGTGCAGATGTTGTTAAAGGGTATTAGGGATGTGCCCTAACAAGGTTGCTTCGGCTGTATGTCGGAGCAACGCATAAAGCCTACTCGGGAGGCGAAATGCACTGCTTTCGGTTAATAGAAAGATTGACATTCTTTTCTTGCGAGTGCTTTGCTCTTGTTTTGCCGCTTTGCTTTACCGTGTTGGCAACTGATTCGGGTGAGAGCACATACGGTGCTTACAAACACGTGTTTATCATCGGAATTGACGGTGCCGGAACTTTCTTTGAAAAGGACTATATGGAAAATTTTCATCGGATTTTTGCCGACGGAGCCGTTAAATACGGAGCAAGAACAGAAACCAAAACAGACAGCGGTCCGAACTGGACAAGTATTCTCACAGGCGTTTCCTACTTTAAACACGGAGCGGAAAACGGCGTTGTTGACGGGGATCAGAAACGCGTATTCAAGAGATATCCGTCAATTTTCAGCGTTGTTCACGACGCGATGCCCGATGCGGAACTTGCTTCAATCAATAATTGGGCGTCAATAAATATAGGCATAGTTGAGGATGACATCGGCGCGACAAAAATCACCGTCGGTCCCGACAGCGCAACGGTTGACGCAATTGTCAATTATTTTAATGAAGGCCATGCGCCTGCGGTTTTCTTCACTCAGCTTGACGAAGTAGATGGCGCGGGTCACGCATACGGCAGTTCATCAAAAGAATATGAAGAGGCGATGAAGGCGGCCGACGGATATATCGGCACGATTTACGACTGCCTTGAAGAGAACGGCCTTCTTGAAGACGGACTTTTCATTGTTACAGCCGACCACGGTCATAAAGCGACGGGTGGTCACGGCAGATTTTCAAAGATTGAATCTTATTCAACAATCGCTGTCAAAGGTAAGACCGTTGTTGCGGGCGGTTCAATGGACAGCGACGTCAAACTTCGCGATATTGCGGCAATTTCCCTTTATGCTCTCGGTGTCAAGCCGACCGAATGGAGTTTTTCGGCGCGTGTACCCGGTAATCTCTTTACCGATGTCAAAGGTCAGGTAAGGCCCTATTACAGAGATATAACGGACCTCATTTGCGGAACGTTTATGTGGATATACACAAATCTCGGCCATCCGCTTGATGAGTATTTTTAATAAAACATTTGGCAGTTTTCAGTTGCGCAAGCCCTGCGGGCTTGAATCAGATTATACGGTGTAATTATGCAACTGCGTAGGGGACGCCAACCGGGCATCCCGTTCTGATCGATGTTTGCGGCAACCGAAATCAGTCATCATTCATTAATATACCGAAAATTCACCCCCAAAGGGATACTTTGGGGGTGAAACTGTTATTTAAGCAGATTTTGCTTTTAAAAATCAGATGCTGACATTTATTCCAAGCGCCATGAATATCGCTCTGAATATCATCATACTGTTGAGCAGATAGTGTATTCTCTGCCACCAGGTAAGTTTTACGCTTACGGGAACCTGAGTGGATATCGCCGTGCCGGGAATACTTGCCGTAATTACGGCTTCACCGGGTCCCACAGCCGTGACATTACCTTCGGAATCAACGGTTGCTACCTTTGTATCCGACGATGTATAGAAAACCTGACTTGTTTCAGTTCCGTCGGCATAGAGTTTTAACTGCTCGCTCTGCTGATAGGAAAGATTAAGCACTCCGTTTTTATCGATATTCGGGTTTACAGAGGATGAGCCGCCTGAGTTATCTCCTTCACTTCCTGTTCCGATTGAAACGGTCTTTGTCTCAAGAAGTTTGTAGCAGTTCTCACATCTCTGAACATATCTGCCTGTTGCGGGGTCTTCGCAAATCCATTCGCCGGGTGTATGGGCGGTTGCGGCTGTTTCGGTATCAATATATGCGAAGCCGCAGTCATCACAGGTGTGAATTGTGTAGCCGGTGTGAGTGCAGTCGGGGGCGATTACCTTATCTGTGAATGTATGACTGATACAATCAACTTCGTCGGAGTTGTAACTTACGCCGCATTCGGTACAGGTATATGTGCTGTATCCCTTGGTTGTGCAGGTGGGTTCAACTGTTGAGGTGATTTCAAAGCTGTGACCTTTTGCCTCGGTTTCGTCAATTACGGTCGAATATCCGCATTCAGCGCAATATCTGAATGTGAAACCGCCTGCTGTACAGGAATTTTCGACAACTTTTGTTTTGAAGGAATGCTCGGTGGGAGCAACCATATTTGAAACATATTCATCGCCGCAGTTTTCACACTTATAGGTTGTGAAACCGTAATGCGAGCAGGTCGGAGCGGTAACGGTTGACTGATAATCGTGACCTGTCGCCGGAACCGTATCTGTTCTGATAACAAGTCCGCAGTCGGGGCAAGTCTTTTCGGTGTAGCCGCTTTCGGTGCAGGTCGGGGCAACCGTCTTTTCGGTATAGGTGTGACCGGTTATGGCGGTAAGATTGTCACAGTATGTGTCGCTGCAATTTTCGCAGACATATCTGGTATAACCGCAGGTGTCGTGAGTGGGCGCAATAACCGTTTCGGTGTAATTGTGTTCAAGCGCTTGTGTTTCGGTTGCCTGAGCAAATCCGCAGTTCTCACAGACCTGAATGGTGATTCCTTTTGCTCCGCAGGAAGCGGGAATTGAATACTCATTAAAGGTGTGACCGTCGGCGGCGCAGGTTACGCCTATAACACCGAGCCATTCTTCGTATGTTCCGGTGTAACCGTTTTCAACCGCAACATCATATGCATCTTTGCCATCAGTTCCGTTTTGACCATCCTGACCGTTGACTCCGTCTTTACCATTTTTGACATAGAATTCGGATGTGTTTCCGTCTGAGAGAGTAATGATGTATTTATCGGTAAGACCGTCGGATGAAACATAGGTATCGTCTTTTGTTATTGTTTCAATACTTACGGCATTGCTTACCCAGCCGAGTATTGCCTCATTTGAAGGAGTGCTGAGATTTCCGGTGTCCTCAGTTACTGCTTTTACCGTAAAGTGATGCTTGCTGCCGTATTCAACGCTGTTTATAGTATAGGAAATATTATCGGAATTTGCGGGAATAAAGACCTGATTGTTTATCTGTTCGCCGTCGTCATAGATATAGTAGCCGCTGACATTAGGTCCGAAGGGAATCTGATCGGGTTTATCCCAGGTCAGAGTTATTGAAGAATTGGCGGCGTTTTCATCATTGAGATTATACACTGCTTCAAGATTTTTCGGAGGTCCGACAGGTGATGTTACATCACTTACGCCGAATCCTACCACAGGAGTCTTCTGATCCAGACCTTCAGTCAGATTGACCGCCCACTGAGCGAGATACCATTTGAAATAGTATTTCTGAAGCTCTGAAGAATTAACAAGAGCATTGGGAGACGGATCTACAATTCCGACCTTGAATCCCTCGGAATTTGAAATCGAGACCGTCTGACCGGTTGAATGTGAATAATCGAGGTTGACATATCCGCCGCCCCACAATTCAACGTCATTGCCCACTTTTCCGCCGCCCTGAAGAGTCAGACTGAAATTAAATCCGTGAGCCATTTCGGTTGAGTGGCTTGTGCCGGTGGAATAGTTATATTCAGTTTCGGTCGTTCCGCCGGCTATACCTGTGCTGAAGCGGGCGCCGTTGCTAAGATCGTCTATCCTGTTATACTTTGTCCATTCCTGATAAATATAGGGATTGCCCTCTGCATCGGGAAGAACTGCGTCAACATAATTACTGCCGTAGGTAATCTTCTTCAGCTTGTTGGCTTTCGGAGTTCCGCTTAAAGAGTCGATATATGCGTTATATTCATCAACCGCATCGTTGTATTCATCAATGCTCATAACCCTGTAAACCGGCTCCGCAGGAACGGTTACCGTGTAGCTGTTTTCTTTGAACGAGCCGGTGGACGAGTCATAGATATCATAAGAATAAACGTGAACGGGAACTATTGTGACGACTACCGAATCCTGACTTGCGGTGAAAGTGTGGGAATACTCTTTTGAGAAGGATTTTTCAAAGGTTTCGCTCCAGTCAAGAGAATAGCCGACCTCTACACTCGCTTTGAAATTGCCCGCCTGAAGTTCTCCGGCAAAACCTACGCCGAAAGAAACGCTGTTGCCCTTTGAAGTCGTTTTTTCATAAGAATAACCTATGGTATATGAAGTGCCGGCATTGTTGCCCTCCTGGCCGTAAGCTCCCGCCTTGTCAAGTGAATCGAAATATGGCGAAGCCTGAAGAACGGCGACGGGAGACGGATCTGTGGTAATGAAGCCGTGTTTATTGAATCTGCCTAAAAGACCGTCATCATCATAATCCACGGCGCAGACCACCGTATTAAGGCATTTCGATGAGGAATCGGTCCAGTGATCACCTTTGTTATATAAGCACTTGCTTGCCGTCTTATCACTTTCCGAATCGACATTATCGCCGGAGTTCTCTCTTATGTTGCTGCAGCCGTAACCGGTTATTTCGCCGTAATCCGTTACAGTTTTTTTGCCGTTTACGGTTTCAACGACGTCGTCAAATTCGCATCCGCCCACTATGCCCATAAAGGTAGCGTAGTCTCTTGCGCCTTTCTCTTTGAATGCGAGAACATAAATAAACTGTTCACGCCCGGCAACGTTCCCGTCAAAGTTACCTGCCGCAACCTGAGTTGTAAAGATAAGACCGGCTGTGGTGCTTCCGTTCATAAAAGTGGTGAATGACTGAGTATATACTTTCGTATCAAATTGTGAAATGAGAGAGCCTGATTTACCGCTGTAAATTGAACCGTCAATAAAAACTTCTGCGGGGTTTGAGCGGCCGTTGGTATATGCCGCTTCAACCTGAATCTGCGGCCACATCAAATCGTCGTCATGATAGAAATGCTCTTTTTCCGCTTTTCCTATCTGGATTTTGTCAAGTGTGGTCTTTGTATAACCGCTTCCGTTGTATGAAATGATTGAATAAGCATAGTTTCCTTTATCCATATCGCCGAGGCGGGAAATATCTATGCCCTTGGATGTGTCTTTCCAGACAACGCCTTTGCATTTATCATCATAGGATGTATAACCGGCGCAGATTATATCGTCGGTTCCGTTACCGTCAATATCGCCCGCGGCGATTTCGCCCATATGCATTGCTTTGTAATAATATGTGGAAGATTCGTTGTCAGATGAAACCAGAGAGGAGCGGTCATACATCCACTTTGTATCTTTAACGCTCCATGCCGATCCGGAATACTGCATTATCGAAACACCGGTGACATATCTTTCAAAAGATACGCCGGATTTTGAAAGACCGCTTTCAGCACTGCCGCTGCCGTCCCACTCAGGGTTGCCGAATCCGGTTGATATGGCAAGGTCTTCAACTCCGTCGGCATCAAAGTCACCGACTGCGAAACTGACGGTTGGCTTGAATTCCCAACGGTTGTCTCTGCCCGAAAGCATATCTGCCGATTCGGGTCTCAGGTTTGCTATTGTTGTGACGGTTTTGCTGCTGAGAGAAGAGCCGTCGAAACTGAGTTCACAAACCCTTACGTTGTTTTCAGCCGCAGGAAAGTAAACAATAATGGTATCTTTGCCGTCATCGTCAAAATCGCCCGCAGCGATTTCATAATAAGCGGCGTTAAGATAATATGGCAGGTCTTGGTCTTTGGTCCATGATGAAGAATCAAGATCGATCGCATACTGCTGATTCGTTTTAAGATTCTGAAGAACGACATAGGTGTGATAAATCCAGTTATCGCCGACCTTATAATTTGAATAACCGATAAAAGCAATATGGTCATCCCTGCCGCTTGCGAGAGGATCGCAGCCGACAGACTGAACATAGCTTAAACGGTATTTTTTCAGAAGATTGTTATCCGTATTACTGAATGAAAGCAAAGCACCGGAAGGATCCGATGAGTTTGCCCTGTTCGGGTCTTTGAGCCAGTAATTTTCGTCGCTGTAATTGTCATACGCCGACGAGTATTTGAGATCAAGCGTCGGACTGCGGCTTGAGTCATAAAGATCAAACTTATATTCCTCGTAATTTCCGTCCCACGTCTGATAATAGAAAAGTTCGTTCATTGTGGATAACGAGAAAACTCTGCCCGACGGCTTGCCGTAGGGGTTCGCTGAACTGTCGACATTGGCCGGAGTCGGATGTGAGAGCAGGAAGTTGCTGCCTGTCTCGCCGTCTGCGCTTGAGATAACCGCCGTAATACCGGTTGATATTACCGAAACGATTATCAGCAGTGATAAAACAAGACTGACTAATCTCTTCATTTTGTTTGCCTCCTGAAAACAATATTTCAATTTACAAAGTTATTATATGAATATTATAAAAGTAAATAAATAACCGCGGTCTAACAAATTTGTTAGACCGCGGGAAAAAACAGTTTTATTTAATTACAGCCGAATAACCTCTTGATTTCTCGTGAATTATTTCAACATCCGTATCGATTATTTTATCCTTAACGGTGGAAATTGTATTGTAAAACGGCTGGATTTCCGCGGTATCCGCATCGGAAACGCCCCAGACAATCTCAAAAATCTCCTTTGCGGTAAAGAATTCGCCTGCGTTATCGCAGAGAAATTTCAATATGGAATATTCCTTTTGACGAAGCAGTAAATCGTTGCCTTTGAAGCTTGCCCCGAAAGAATAATCGTGAAACTCAATATCTCCGAACCTGGTTTTTGAAACGCCGATATTTTTACGGCGCAGAAGGGATTTTACTCTCAAAAGCAGTTCCTCCATATGATACGGTTTCTCGAGATAATCGTCTCCGCCGGCTCTGAAGCCTGCAATAACATCTTTATCTGTGTCAAGGGCACTGAGAAAAAGAATTTTAACATCGCTGTGCTCCCTGAGCTCTCTGCAAAGATCCAGACCGCTGCCGTCGGGCAGCATAATATCGAGAATTATCAAAGAAATATTGCCGCTCTCAAGGCAGAGTTTTTTTCCTGCGGCGAAGGTCTCGGCGGATATGACCTCGTAACCGTTCAGCTCAAGCATTGTTCTGTTGGTATATAAAATATCTTTGTTATCTTCAATAATCAGTATTTTTGACATATCAGCACCCGTTAAATATTATAGTTACCGTGAGACCGCCGCCCGGAGTGTCGGAAAGTCTGATTACACCGCCGTTATCCTCCGCGATCTCCTTGCACAGGGCAAGGCCGATTCCCGAACCCGAATCTCCCGAATACCCGCGGTCAAACGCTTTTTTCATTTCTTCTCCGGTCATACCGTCGCCGTGGTCGGTAACGGTTACGGTTGTTTTGCCGTTTTCGGATTTTCCCGCGAGTTCTATGTTGCTGTTACGGCAGTGGCGGCTCGCGTTGGCGATAAGATTATACAGAATATGAAAAACAAGGTCTTCGCTTATATCTGCGGTTATATTTGCGGCGCAGTCAATTATGATTGTATTGTTGTTTCTCTTGCAAAGGGGTTCGCAGAAATCTGCGGCATATTTGAGCGTTGCGCTTAAATCTTCAACCTTTTTGCCGTCATCATCAAAACCCGTTATTGATTTCTGTTTGAGCTTATCAACCATTTTGCCCAGACGCACTGCTTCATTCTCTATTGTTTCAAGCCCTGCCAATGTCTTTTCGTCCGCCATTGCGTTCTTTATCTGATATGAACTCAGAGCGGAAAGATTACTTATAACGGTCAGAGGCGTTTTCAGTTCGTGGCTTAGGTCCGCAATGAATGTATCTCTCATATTGCCGAGTTTCACCATGGTTTCATTTGTCTGCAAAAGCTCTTTTTCACGCATTTTCGCTTCGTCAAGCATACGGCTTGTGTCTTTGAAGTCAAGCGCCAGGGCAACGGTATTAAGGAAAGCAAACACAACAATGCCCGTTTCGGTGCTTATTGAGTTATATGTTTTGCCGGAAAGGCCGAAGAGCTCAACGAGTGAAAAAGCAAAAACAATTGCTACGCCGAAGATAATCAGTTTTTTATGAATTTCCATTTTTTGCGATGACTTTTTCAGTGAAACAATTATATTGACAAGCATCATAAAAAGGATAATAGCCAGCACATAAGCGCCGTAGTTGCATAATAAAGTGTAGATTTTTGAGGGCAGGACAATTACGGCTGCAATGCCTGCCGTGCAATAGACCGAAAAGCAAATTTTAAGGTTTCTGTTCAGGCGGCCGTCAAAGACTTCATCCGCATACATAGCCGCATAGAATGAGATAAGAATTTTTGAAATGTATTCCGCTCTGTGACTTACATACCAGTTTATGTCGCCGAATATAAAAGTGAGCAGATAAGGCGTGGCGTAATTGACCGCCGCTGCAATACAAAGGCAGGCAAGAAACAGAAATCTGCGCTTATGTTCAAAGAAAAAGTACATTCCGAGGTTCATAAGTCCCGCTGTGACAAGGCATATAAATATGGCGGTTCTGCTTATGTAAGAGAGTGAAATATATCTGCTTATATCCGCCGAAGGGCCAATCGTAATGCCGGTAACATAGTGCTTGATATGATTGAAATTCGCCTGCTGAACTATAATTTCCGTCTGCTCACCCGTTGCGGTGAAATAGCCCGTGGGGCTTTGTGCGCTGGGGATGAAATTGCTTTCATTATCCGCGACTTTACCGGTAGAGGCAATAAGTTTGCCGTCGGCGAACACGTTCATTGCATAGTCCGATTTACGGCTGAAAAATCCGTAAGTTTTGCCCGGAACGGTTCCGATATAAAAGCGGTAAGTCAGATAGTGGTCAAAATCGGTTTTTTCGCCGGCGTCAGCTGTCTTGCCGTTCGCAAAATCATCGTGGCTGTAAATGTGGTTGTTATATATTTCGGTATAATCCAGACTGATTTGACATAATTCATCACACCTCAGAGTTTCAAGTTCATCAGCCGACAAAACCCTGTGCTTCGCCGCGCCTTCGGTCAGCATGAAAACTGAACCGAAAACGACTGTTATAATCAAAGTATATATAATTGTACGGATAACCGATTGTTTCATATCGCTGTCACGCACTCCGTAAACTTTTTATTTTGAAAAATACTTACATTCAAATATTAGCATAGATTTCAATTTAATTCAACGAAATAATTTCTGCCGGTATTTCGTATCACAGACGACAACAACCATAAGATATATTTTCACAGGAGGATATCCTATGAAAACATTCAAAAAAGCACTTTCTTTAATTCTTTCGATTATGTTTATACTTTCCTGTTTTACTCTCGCTTTTGCAGAGGAAAATGATACGGCGCAAATAAAAGATTGCATCACTTGGGAAGTGAAATTCAGTAAAGATAAGTATAATCTTATTGATACGGCAACAGTTACCGTTAAGCTGACAAACAATTCGGAAAACATTCTGATCAATACATCTGCGGAAGTCACTCCGTATAATTGTATGGCTGATGCGCATATTGTCGATTTCGGAACTGTTCCTGCAGGTGAAAGCCGTTCGGTCACTTGCAACTTTATGCTTGCACCCGGTGCACCTAAACTCAACTTCTTTGCAAAACTTTTACTGATGATAAAATCGTTCTTTGTCAGAGGAATGAATTCAATCCGATATGATATGAGTGCGTATAATATCAATGCCTCTCAATATGATTTGAGTTCGGAACCTAAGTCATCATTTGACGCCTATGCCGATTTCAACAATTACGGTAAGGTTTGGGTTGAATGTAAAGCATATTATGATGTACTTGAAGTTAATGCCGAAAGCATAGCCGAAGCTGTTGAAAAATATAATGCTGCTGCCGAAGCCGGAATTGCAAAGAACGGAACCGCTTCTATGTCGTTGGTTGACGGCAGTTTAAAGATGGAGGGCTCGGCTGCGAGTATAGTGCCGACTCTTGAAAAAACTCTTAAATCATCATTATCGGCTTCGTCTTATACAATTGATGAACTGCCCGGAAATCCTCCCGTTAATGATGACGATGTTGCCGGAGCAATGGTTGAAACCGAAAACGGAAAAACAAAAATAGTCTTGCTTCTTAACGGTCAGACTGACGGATATGCTGCCGATGCCGAAAACGGCGGTGCCGTTTCAAGAGGAACGGGAACCATGGACAGTTTACAGGACGCTCTCGATGAATTGGGCATGGAAATCAATTCGGGCGAAGAAACTATATCATTAGTTTACAGCAATCCGATAATAAGTAAAGAAGAAATCTCAGTCCTGGAGGAAAAAGAGAAACAGCTCAAAACCCTTGCCGATGAAAACCTTGCTTTGAGAAAAGACTACACCGACATTATGATGATGAGAGGCGGCAAAGCAAAACTTGATGCCGAACTTGCGGAATACAGAGAAAACCGTAAAATTCAATCTCAGCTTCGACGGGAAAACAAACAGAAATCAAATCCCGAAAATGAGAGATGAAAACAACCGAAAGAGTCTGCGTTCAGGTCAAAAGCGCAGCAATCGAAAACCGACCGCGCCCATGAAGTAACGAAAAAGGAAGCAAAAATGAACTTTGATTCAACTCGGCTTCCGGACACAGAGAGGAGGAGATAAATGAAGCAGTCAATGAAGAGTATGGATAAGTTTATGAATTCAATAATTGGATAAAATTAAAACTGCAACGGGATTTGAAATCCCGGAAGAAGCTCTATATTCACTTGCAGAGTGTTTGTATGTAATTTTGTCTGAAGAGACGATAAAACAGGATGAAATGAAAGACAATCTTTCTGAAAACTATCAATAAAATCAGAGAGGCAGAGTGATATATTTCAATCAATCTGCCTCTGTTTGTGTTTATCGTCCGATTGTTCTGATAAACGCCAAAAATCCGAATCCGTCGCCAATCGGCAACAGGTTCGGATTTTTGAACTGTGGTGGGAGAGGGTGGATTCGAACCACCGAAGTCAGTGACAACAGATTTACAGTCTGCCCCCTTTGGCCGCTCGGGAACTCTCCCATATTAACTTTTGCATCCGATGTCGGAATGGTGGAGCTGGTGGACGGACTCGAACCCCCGACCTGCTGATTACAAATCAGCTGCTCTACCAACTGAGCTACACCAGCACAGAACGCTCAATTAATATAACACAAAGAGGGGTGTTAGTCAAGTAATTTTTTTAAAAATATTAGGATTTTTTCGCCTTTAGATTTTGACGGCCGAAGCACCTTTTAATTTCGGGCTAATCTGATGTTTTAATTCGGAAATTTGGCTTTAATACGCGTAATAACCGCGCATTGAAAACGGCGGCGCCGAATGACGCCGCCGTTCCTTTATGCTTTAAGCAAGTTAAATTCTTGCTACGCCGCTGTCGCGGGCTGCCTGAGCAACAGCTTTCGCAACCGCGGGGCCCACTCTGGGGTCAAACGCTTTGGGGATGATGTAATCCTCGCAAAGCTCTTCGTCGGAGATGAGGCTTGAGAGCGCCTGAGCGGCAGCCATCTTCATCTCTTCGTTTATGTCGCTTGCGCGAACGTCAAACGTGCCGCGGAATACGCCGGGGAACGCAAGCACGTTGTTTATCTGGTTGGGATAGTCGCTGCGGCCCGTGGAGATAACTCTCGCTCCGCCTGCTTTTGCGTCTTCGGGGAAAATCTCGGGGGTGGGGTTTGCACATGCGAATACGATAGCGTCTTTGTTCATGGATTTAACCATATCAACGGTTACGGTGCCGGGAGCGGAAACGCCGATGAATACGTCGGCGCCCTTGATAACGTCGGCAAGAGTGCCTTTTTCGCCGTTAAGGTTGGTAACCTCAGCCATTTCCTCTTTGATCCAGTTAAGACCTTCGCGGCCCTTGTAAATAGCGCCTTTTCTGTCGGTCATGATGATGTCTTTGAAGCCTGCGGAAAGGAGAAGCTTGGTTATCGAGATAGCCGCTGCGCCTGCGCCGGAGGTGACTATCTTAACGTCTTCCTTCTTCTTGCCCACAACCTTGAGAGCGTTGGTAAGGCCTGCGAGGGTGATGATGGCCGTGCCGTGCTGGTCGTCGTGGAAAATGGGGATGTCGCACTTCTCTTTGAGCTTGCGCTCGATTTCGAAGCATCTGGGAGCGGAAATATCCTCAAGGTTTATTCCGCCGAAGGAGCCGGAAATGAGATAAACCGCATTTACGAATTCGTCAACGTCCTTTGACTTAACGCAAAGGGGGAAGGCGTCAACGTTGCCGAAGGACTTGAAGAGAACGCATTTGCCTTCCATAACGGGCATGCCGGCTTCGGGGCCGATGTCGCCCAGGCCGAGCACTGCGGTGCCGTCGGTGATAACGGCGCAAAGGTTGTGTCTTCTGGTGAGGTCGTAGCTCTTCTCAATATCCTTCTGTATTTCAAGACAGGGCTGAGCAACGCCGGGGGTGTAAGCGAGGGAAAGATCCTCTTTGCTTGCAACGGGAACGGTGGAAATAACTTCTATTTTGCCTTTCCACTCTTCATGTAAACGTAATGACTCTTTTGCGTAGTCCATTTTTATGCCTCCTCAAACGGGAATTTATAGTCGAGATTGAATTTGTCGCGAAGGCCGATGAATTCCTTCTGAATGGTTTCGCCGACGGGAACGCCCTTGTCTTTGCGGTCCTGCCATGAATCCCACTCTTTTTCGCCTGCGGTGTAGATACGGTCTGCGCCGGGGGCTTTTTCGGAAGCGCGAAGGCCTCTGCAGATGTCGCCCGCGGTCTTCTTGAAGGTGTCAAGACCCATGAAGAATTCGGGGTTGATAACGAAGAAGAAGTGGCCGAGTCTGTAGAAACTGTTGTTGCCGTCGGCATCCTTGCCGCTGAGAGCCTTCATGAACGGGCCTCCGGTGAGAGCGGCGGAGAGTATCTCAACTATCGTGGTGAAGCCGTAGCCCTTGTAGCCGCCGGTGCTTTCGCCGATGCCGCCGATTGAGAGCAGAGCGCAGTTGCCGGCGCGCATATCCTTGAGGATCTTGCCGGAGTCGGTCATCGTGCCGCCGTCTTTGGTAACTACGAGGCCTGCGGGGGTCTCTTTGCCGCTGCGCTCGTAGAATTCGATTTTGCCGTTTTGAACTATGCTGGTCGCGCAGTCAAAATTGAAGGGGAATTCTTCGTCGGTGGGCATTGTGAAGGTGAGGGGATTGGTGCCCATCATGGGCTCGATGCCCCAGGTGGGAGCAACCGAAGGACGGGCGTTCGTGCCCGAAATGCCTATCATGCCTGCTTTTTCAGCCATGGTGGTCCAGTAACCTGCGATGCCGTAGTGAGTCGAATTGTAGATAGCGCCGCCCGCCATGCCGTACTGCTTGGCTTTCTCAATGAGCTTTTCCATCATGCGATAGCTCGCTACCATGCCCATGCCGTTGTTTGCGTCCATTACAACCGTGGTGGGAGTCTCTTTTACGATGTCGATTTTGGTGACGGGCAAAAGAGTGCCGTTTTCGATGCGGTCAAGATAAATGGGCTTAAATCTGTTGCATCCGTGGCTCTCAATGCCGCGGCGGTCGCTCTCAAGCAAAACGTTCGCGCAGATTTTTGCGTCTTCCTCGGGCACACCGTATGCCTTGAAAACGTCGATCATAAATGAATTGATCAAATCCCAGGATACGTAAGGTCTTGTTTCCATTAAAAATTCCTCCTGCATTTTGCATTTTGATTTCTGAAATTACCTTCGGCGCAAAATGCGCCGGGCAAATAACCGCCCGTAAAAGCGAGGCTTATCGGCGATTACTCAAAATTCCAGTTTATTTTATCACATTGCACGCTTAAAGTCAAAATTTTTATGATGTAAAAGGGGAGAATTTAAAGCGATTAAATGCCCCGAAAATGTCTAAAATCTCCAATAAGAGCCAATTAACGGTTGAAAAAAATGCCTGCGGTGATATAATAATGAGAGTAACGAAATAAAGGACGGGTGTGAACGCTATGGATATAAGGGAAGCAGCGCTCAGAGCGGCTCAGCTTCGGGAAACGCTTAATTACCACAGCCACAAATATTACGTTGAGGACAGCCCCGAGATTGAAGACGACGAATACGACGCTCTTCAGCGCGAGCTTGTGCTCATCGAAACGCTTTATCCCTCGCTCATAACGCCGGATTCTCCCACACAGCGCGTGGGCGGCAGCGTGGAGGGCATGTTTGAGAGCGTTGCTCATGCAGTGCCTCTCGAGAGCCTTCAAGACGCTTTCAGCCTCGGCGAGGTCGCCGCTTTTGACGAAAGAATAAAGCAGGCGTTCCCCGACGCCGAATACTGCGTTGAGCCCAAAATAGACGGCCTCTCGGTAGCCCTCGAATATGAAAACGGCGTTTTCGTAAGAGGCTCCACAAGAGGAGATGGCTTGGTGGGCGAAGACGTCACCGCAAACCTCAGAGCGATAAATTCCATACCTTTAAGGCTCAAAAAAGATATTCCCTTCATCGAGGTGAGGGGCGAGGTCTATATGCCCCGCAAGGTGTTTGCGCGCCTTGTCGAAAAGCAGGAGGAAAACGGAGAGAAGCCGTTTAAAAATCCCCGAAATGCCGCCGCGGGTTCATTAAGACAAAAGAATCCCGAAATAACCGCTTCGAGAGGGCTCGACATCTTCGTTTTCAACATTCAGAGAAGCAGCGAAGAGGGCATTGAGGGGCACAAGCAGTCAATCGAATATCTCAAAACTCTCGGATTTAAGACTATACCCTTCTGCACAAAGTGCAAAAGCTACGAGGAAGTGGAGAAAGAAATCGGCAGGATAGGCGAAATACGCTCGTCGCTCGAATACGACACCGACGGCGCCGTTATCAAAACGGATAATTTCGCTTACAGAGAGCAGATAGGCAGCACGGCAAAATTCCCCCGCTGGGCGATAGCTTTTAAGTATCCGCCGGAGGAAAAGGAAACCTCCGTCACCGAAATCGAGGTTGCCGTCGGGCGCACGGGCGTGCTCACTCCCACCGCCGTGTTTGAGCCCGTTCTCATTTCCGGCTCCACCGTGTCGAGAGCGACCCTTCATAATCAGGATTTCATAGCCGAAAAAGATATCCGCATAGGCGACAGAGTGATTATCCGCAAAGCCGGCGAAATAATACCGGAGGTAGTGAAGGTCGTTTCTCACGCTCCCGGCAGCGCGCCTTTCCTGCTGCCGGACGTTTGCCCGTCCTGCGGCGCAAAGACGGTAAGAGAAGAGGAAGAAGCGGCGGTCAGGTGCGTTAATCCCGATTGCCCGGCGCAGCTCGTTCGCAACATAATTCACTTCTGCTCGCGCGACGCCATGGATATTGAAGGGCTCGGCGAAAATATAGTTGAAAAATTCGTTTCATCGGGGCTTATTCACTCATTCAGCGATATTTACAGGCTCACCGAGGCGCAGATTCTTTCGCTCGAAGGCTTCAAAGAAAAATCCTCGCGCAATCTGCTCGAAGCGATTGAAAATTCAAAGCAAAACGACCTTTCAAAGCTCGTTTACGCGCTCGGAATAAGGCACATCGGTCAGAAAGCGGGCAAGCTGCTTGCCGAGAGCTTCGGCGACATCGATTCTCTGATGAATGCGGGCGAAGAAGAACTGTGCGCGATTGACACCGTCGGCGGAATAATGGCGCAGAGCGTCGTGAGATTTTTCTCCCTCGAGCAGACCAAAGCGGAAATAGACGCCCTCAAGGCTCTCGGCGTAAATATGAATTCACTCAAAGCCAAAAAGGACGACAGATTTGCCGGCATGACTTTCGTGCTCACCGGCGCGCTTCCGACTTATTCGAGAAACGAGGCGAGTGAAATAATAGAGAGCTTCGGAGGCAAAACTTCGTCTTCCGTTTCAAAAAAGACTACCTACGTGCTTGCCGGTGAGGATGCCGGAAGCAAGCTGACGAAGGCAAACGAGCTCGGCATAACGGTCATAAACGAAGACGAATTCAACGCCATGATAAGCTGAACACATTTGATTGACATTCAATAAAAAACAAGTTAAAATAAAGATTTGTGAGAAGGTTGGGCAGTTGCGGGCAGAATTTTCTGCGTGAGGAAAGTCCGAGCTTCACAGAGCGGGATAGCGGCTAACGGCCGCCGAGGGTGACCTTAGGGAAAGTGCAACAGAGATATACCGCCTGCCACGGCAGGTAAGGGTGGAAAGGCGAGGTAAGAGCTCACCGGCGTGAAGGAGACTTCACGGCCCTGTAAACCCTATCCGAAGCAACACCGACCGGAGGTGGGATTTGATCCCTGCGCTTGCTCGGCGATACTCCGAAGGGTGGCTCAAGCCTTGCAGCAATGCAAGGCGTAGATAGATAATTGCCTTAAATGACAGAACTCGGCTTACAGACCTTCTCACAAACCGATTTATTTGGAGGGGCACGGCGGCTGCGATGCCCCTGTTATTATGTTTATGGACGAAGAAAATGTTGTTACCCTTGCGGGTACGGTCGAAAATGTAATATACAGAAATCCGGAAAACGGCTACACCGTGTTTGAAGTGATGAGCTCAGACGACATATTCACCGCCGTCGGCGTGGTGGGCGACGTTTTCACGGGCGAAAAGCTGACTCTTACCGGCTCGTGGAGCACTCACCCCACATTCGGCAGGCAGTTCGGCGTGACCGAGTGCGTCAGCTCGATACCCGAAACGGCGGACGAGATACTTATGTTCCTCTCGTCGGGTGCCGTAAAGGGAGTTAAAGAAAAAACCGCGCAAAAAATCGTGTCGGAATTCGGCGAGCAGACCGCCGAGGTAATTGAGCTTTATCCGGAGAGGCTTGCCCGCATAAGCGGCATTTCCTTTGACAAGGCGATGGAAATCTCAAAGCAGTTTGCCAAGGTTTCCGGCGAAATGAGGGCGATGGTGTCGCTCGAAAAATACGGGCTCAACCCCAACGAAGCGGTAAGGTATTATAAACAGTTCGGCGAGAAATCGGTTGAAAAGCTCGAGAGCAATCCTTATTCGCTTTGCAACTCAAACATAGGCGTTGATTTTGACAGAGCCTGCGACATAGCGTCAAGGCTCGATAAACAGCCGCCCTACGAATATAAAGTAAGAGAGAGCGTAGTTTATATTCTGCGCCACAATCTCAATAATTCAGGCCACACCTGCGTGCCGAGAAGAAGCCTTATCGCTCCCTGCGTTTCCTGCGCGGAATGCTCCGAAGACGACGCCGAAAAAGCCATT
The DNA here is from genome assembly GCA_905235625.1 of uncultured Clostridia bacterium. Lineage (GTDB taxonomy): Bacteria > Bacillota > Clostridia > Oscillospirales > Acutalibacteraceae > CAG-177. Next base: position 3,938 of record CAJOLX010000027.1, on the reverse strand, counting down.
GACGACCTTATCGGCGCAAAAAGAATAGTTTCGCAGGAAGTGAATTCCGCGGAATTTATCTTCCTGCCCGAAATGTACGAGGCTGAAAAGAGCGCGGCGCAAAGCCTTCTTTTCATTAAGAGATACGCTTCACCCGCTTATCCCGAAATCGAAGAGCAGATAAAGCGGGCGGAGCTTATAGGCGGCGTTTGCTACAATGAGAAACAGCTTCTCGCAATAAGGCTTGCCGTTGAAAAGGGAATTCTCGTTTTGACCGGAGGACCCGGCACGGGCAAGACCACCACCCTTCGTGGCATACTGAGCGTTTTTGAGGCGCAGGGGCTTGAGGTCGCTCTTGCCGCTCCCACGGGGCGCGCCGCAAAAAGAATGAGCGAGCTTACCGGCAAAGAAGCGACCACCATACACCGCCTTCTTGAGGTTGAGTGGAATGACGACGACACCCCGGGGTTTAAGCGGAATAAAAGAAATCCTCTCACCGAGCAGGCTGTCATAATTGACGAGCTCTCGATGGTCGATATTAATCTTTTCTCCTCTCTGCTCGAGGCTCTGCCCATAGGCTGCCGCCTCGTTATGGTCGGCGACAGCGACCAGCTTCCGCCCGTAGGGCCGGGGAACGTGCTGCACGATATAATCGAGTCAAAAGCAATACCCACCGTTGAACTTGACGAGGTTTTCAGGCAGGCTATGGAAAGCCTTATCGTTACCAACGCTCACAGAATAGTCGGCGGCGAAATGCCCGAGCTCACCGTGCAGGATAAGGACTTTTTCTTTATGGAAAGAGGCTTGCCCGCCGACGCGTGCAAAACAATTTGCGAGCTCGTTCAAAAAAGACTTCCGTCGGCTTACGGCTATTCTCCCGTTGAAGATATACAGGTGCTTTGCCCCTCCAGAAAGGGAGAAACGGGCACTGCAAATATCAACAAAGAGCTGCAGCGGCTGCTCAATCCCCATGAAAAGGGCAAGCCGGAGCATAAATTCGGCGCCCGTGTTTTCAGGCTCGGCGACAAGCTCATGCAGACCAAAAACAATTACGATATAGAGTGGAATTCGCCTACCGCGAAGGGCTACGGCATATTTAACGGAGACATAGGCATTTTGGAAGAAATAGACGAGTATGAGCAGACTCTCACCGTCAGATTTGACGACAGAGTCGCCGTGATACCGTTTGAGTTTAACGGCGATTTTGAGCACGCCTACGCCATAACCGTTCACAAGAGCCAGGGCAACGAATTCCCCGCGGTCATTATGCCGGTCACAGGCATAAACTATTATCTTGAATACAGAAATCTGCTTTACACGGCAGTCACGAGGGCAAAACAGCTCATAGTGCTCGTGGGCAGGCAGAGCACGGTCAAAAGAATGACCGACAACGACAAAAAGCAAAAGAGATATTCGGCGCTCAAATCCTTTATTATGCTCGGTGATGAATCATGAGTAAGAGCTTAAAGGCGCTTTTGTCGTCCGTTTTCCCCGACAGATGCGTTTATTGCGACGCAAAAATCCCTTACAATACTTCCGTTTGCTCCGAATGCGCCGAAAGCCTGCCGAGAATAACGGGCAAGGTCTGCGTTAAATGCGGCAGGGAAAAGAGCGAGTGCGGCTGCGGCGGCAGGGAAAACTATTTTGCGTCAATCGCCGCTCCGTTTTATTTCACGGGCCGCGTGAGGCAGGGGATTCACCGCTTTAAATTCAGAGGCAACACCTCGTCCGCCGCCGAATTTGCGCGCGAAATGTATTCGGCGATGAACGAAAGATTTGCGGGAATTGAATTCGACTTCATCACAACAGTGCCCATGTCGAAGAAATCGCTTAAAAAGCGCGGCTACGACCAGTGCGACCTGCTCGCGAAAGAGCTCTCGTCGCTGTCGGGCGTTTCTTACAGACCCGGGGCGCTCGTAAAAATATACGAAACCGAATCTCAGCACGGGCTGTCGGCGATTTTACGCAGAGGCAATCTTGCCGGAGCTTTTGACGTTAACGAAGGCGAAGACGTAAAGGACAAAACCGTTCTTTTGTGCGACGATATTTCAACCTCCGGCGAAACGCTCAACGAATGCGCAAAAATGCTGTGGCTCGCCGGCGCGAAAGAGGTTTACTGCATAGCGCTCGCTTTGACAAAATCCGAAAAAAAGAAGAAAACGGGGTGACAGAATGATAGGCGCCAACATCGGCATAGATATAGGCACTTCGAGCGTCATAGTGCTCGTCGAGGGCAAGGGCATCGTGCTCAGCGAGCCTTCGGCTGTGGCTTATGACAATGAAGGCAACATAGTCGGCATAGGCAAAAAGGCTTACGCAATGCTTGAAAAGAATCATTCCGGCATAAAAGTGGTGAGGCCTCTCGAAAACGGAGTCGTTTCCGATTTCACGGCAACGAAGCAGATGGTCGGCTATTTTCTGTCAAAGGTCTGCAAAAACACCGTTTTCAAGCCAAACGTAATAGCCTGCGTTCCCACTATGGTGACGGGGCTCGAAAAGAGAACCATGCTCGATTTGATGACCGCCGCCGGCGCAGGCAGAGCCCGCCTTATTGAAGAGCCGCTTGCCGCTGCTCTCGGCGCAGGAATACAGAGCGAAAAGCCCAAGGGCTCAATGATAGTCGATATAGGAGCGGGAACGGCGGACATAGCCGTTATCACGATGGGCAGCATAGCCGTTTCAAAGTCGCTCAGGTGCGCGGGCAATTCGCTGGACGAAGCGATAATAAGGCATTTAAGGCGCGAAAGAGTTACCGTTGTGGGTCAGAAGACCGCCGAGCAGATAAAGACGAGAATAGGCTCCGCCCTCCTGCGCGATATTGAGCTCGGAATGACGGTCAAAGGCAAAAATTATTTCACGGGAATGCCGCTGAGCTTTGAAGTGAGCTCAACGGAAGCTTATCTCGCGATGCGGCCGAAGCTTGAGGAGCTGCTCGAGGGCATAAGAGCCGTGCTTGAAGAAACGCCGCCCGAGCTTGCCGGCGACGTGCTTGAGTCCGGCATCGTGCTGACAGGCGGAGGAGCAAAGCTCAGAAACATAGACAAGATGATACAGAATAAAACGGGCATAAAAACGAGAGTTGCCGCCGACCCCGTAAACTGCGTCGCGCTCGGCATGGGAGAAGCTTTTGAAAAGCTCGACCTTCTCACGAAGAACGGATACGACTTTAAATCCGACGAGGGAATTGAATTTTCCGGAATAAAGGAGCAGAGCAAAAAATGATTGAACGCTTTAATTATAAGAAAAACGTGACCATAGACCCCGGCAAAGGCACTCTCAACGGCCAGGGAAAAGGGGCTCTCGCAACCTGCCGCTACGGATTTTTCCCAATGTCTTATAACGGCTGCGAAATAATCGCGCTCTATAATATAAGGTATTTGCTCGGCATTCCCGAGGAGCTTTGCAATATTGCGAAGGAAGTTTATCCCTACGGTCACGCTTTTTGCGGAGTGTTCGGCACGTGGCCGTTCGCCATAGGCAAATACCTTAAAGATAATCATATACCTTATATATGCGACAAAGAGTACGAGGATTTTGCAAAAACGTTTTCATCAGGCAAATACGCCGTCATAACCTTCTGGAATGCGCGCCATCCGTTTAAAGGCATTCATACCGTTGCGATTGAAAACGTTCCCGAGGGCGTAAAGGTATATAACAAAACCAATTCCGCCACCGAACCCGTTGTCGTGGAAAGCCTTGACGGCTACATGGACGCGAAAAGGTTTATATGCGGTTATACGGTTAAGAATAGTTCGAAATAATAACAATAAAAAATTTCGAGGAATTTTCAAAAAAAAGTCTTGACAATGGTCAAATGATGTGGTAAATTATTCAAGCACCCCACGAGAGTGGGGGGAGGTAGCACCTTGAAAATTAAACAACGACGAAGCAAAAAAGGAACCCTTGAGGATGAATTTGAGAGTACTTTCAAGTACACAGTAATTCTTGTGAAAACAAGA
>CAJOLX010000026.1:3028-31343 GCA_905235625.1 uncultured Clostridia bacterium | reverse complement strand
ACGATCGTTGCGGCGGATATTGCAACGTTCGGCGTCTTTGCTCTTGCGGGATTCATTACGGGAGGTGTTAAGAAATGAAACGAGCAATCTGTCTTCTTTTAGCGATTATAATGTGTATGGCGTTTGCCGGATGCGGAAAAACATCGAACGACCGTTCGGGCTCTGTCAATCGGGGAAAAAACGTAAACGACGTTTTAAATGAAGGAATGAAAAACGGCGATTCATCGCAGCAGGGCGATAATCAGGCTTCCGATACGAAACGACAGACAAAACCTGCCGAAGAACTGCCTTCAGAATATCAAACGGTTGACGTTGATTTGACAAAACTCAATTCCACCATGGTGTATTCGGAAGTCAACAGCATGATAACCTCACCGGAAAATTATATGGGCAAGAAGGTCAAGATGAGCGGCACTTTTAACTATGCTGCCGGCAACAACCGTTACTACTTTGCCTGCCTGATTGCGGATGCGACCGCGTGCTGCGCTCAGGGAATTGAATTCGTTCTGAAAAATGAAAGGAGCTTTCCCGACGAATATCCCAAAGCCGGGGATGCAATCACGGTCATCGGAATTTTCGACACTTACTATGAGGGAAGCAACCGCTACTGCCAGCTGACAGACGCATATATGGAATAATATCTATATCAAAACACAGGGATGCCGCACCCGCGGCGTCCTTTTTATATGCCGAATTAATCGGTATTACCGCCCTTTTTGAAAATTATTTGAGAATAATCAATTTATTCGTTTTCCGCGATGATTTTAATTGACATTATCAAGGTAATTAAGATATAATTATCGGATAGAGAAAGCTGTTTGTCGGCTTCCGGCTTGACGGAGAACGGCGGGCGCGGAAGCAGAGTGGCGAATATTATGCGTTTATGCGGATAAAATCGCTAAAATACGCATAAAATTGCAAAAGTTATGCAAAAACAGTTGACAATTATGCATAAATAATGTATAATATCTCAAATTTACCGTAAGGGAGAGGGCAACCATGATATCACTAAAGGGCAGAGATTTCCTCAAGCTGCTTGATTTTTCCGCAGAAGAAATCAATTATCTGCTTGATCTTGCCGCCGATTTGAAATACAAGAAGAAAAACGGAGTCGTTCACAGATATTGCGAAGGCAAAAACGTGGCGCTCATTTTTGAAAAGACGAGCACCCGCACCAGGTGTTCTTTTGAGGTTGCCGCGGCGGATCTCGGCATGCATCCCGTTTATCTCGACCCCAAGAGCTCTCAGATAGGCAAAAAAGAGAGCATTGCGGACACTGCGAGAGTGCTCGGCAGAATGTTTGACGGCATTGAATACAGAGGCTACGGCCAGGAAATAGTTGAGGAGCTCGCGGAGTATTCCGAGGTGCCCGTCTGGAACGGCCTCACGAATGAATTTCACCCCACGCAGATACTTGCCGATTTCCTTACGATTAAAGAGCAATTCGGTCATCTTGAGGGAATAAAGCTCGTCTATATGGGCGACGCGAGATACAACATGGGCAATTCGCTCATGGTCGGCTGCGCAAAGATGGGCATGCACTTTACCGCCTGCGCGCCGAAGGAATATTTCCCCGACGAAAAGCTTGCCGCTGCCTGCAGAGATATAGCCGCCGAGAGCGGAGCGACGATAGAATTCTGCGAGTCTCCCGAGGAGGCGGTAAAGGGCGCGGACGTTATTTACACCGACGTTTGGGTATCAATGGGCGAGCCCGAGGAAGTCTGGCAGGAGAGAATAGACGCTCTGCTTCCTTATCAGGTCAATTCCGCTCTTATGGCAAAGGCGGGAGCAAACTGCAAGTTTATGCACTGCCTGCCCGCGTTCCACGACCTTAAAACCGAAATAGGCGCCGACGTTTACGAAAAATACGGCCTTAACGGGCTTGAGGTGACGGACGAGGTTTTCGAAAGCCCCGCTTCAATCGTGTTTGACGAGGCGGAAAACAGAATGCATACGATAAAGGCGGTCATTGCCGCCACGCTCATATAAGGCAGAAAGGGTGAAAATATGAAAAAAGCTTATTTGGTGCTCGGCAACGGCATGATATTTGAGGGCGAGCAGATAGGCGCCGACGCTCCGGCGATAGGTGAAACGGTTTTCACCACCGGCGTTGTGGGCTACGTTGAAACTCTCACCGATCCGAGCTATGCCGGGCAGATAGTCGTGCAAACTTTCCCGACGATAGGCAACTACGGAGTTGAAGAAGAAGACTTCGAGGGGCATTGCGCCGTTAAGGGTTACGTTGTGCGCGAGCTTTGCGACTCACCGTCAAATTTCCGCTCACAGTATGAGCTTGATAAATTCTTAAAGGATCACAACGTGCCGGGCATTGCGGGCGTTGACACCCGCGAGATAACGAGAACTATAAGGGAATCGGGCGTTATGAACGGCATGATATGTTCGGAGCTTCCCAAAGACCTGAGCCCTCTTAACGATTTCGTCATCGAAGGCGTTGTTGCCGAGCAGAGCACGAAGGAAAAGGAATTTTTCCCCGCGACTGCCGAGAAAAAATATAACGTTACTCTCATAGATTACGGAGCGAAGCTCAACATCATAAGATGCCTTTGCGCGAGAGGCTGCGACGTCACCGTTGTGCCTTACAACACGCCCGCCGAAGAAATTCTTGAGTCAAATCCCGACGGCGTTATGCTGTCAAACGGCCCCGGCGACCCCGCCGAAAACGTTTACAGCATTGAGCAGATAAGAAAGCTCGTCGGCAAGCTTCCGATTTTCGGCATCTGCCTCGGCCACCAGCTCACGGCTCTCGCTATGGGCGGCAAAACGGTCAAGCTCAAATACGGCCACAGAGGCGGCAATCAGCCCGTAAGAGAAGTTAAGGGCACAAGAACCTATATCACGAGCCAGAATCACGGCTACGCCGTTGTCGCCGACAGCCTTGACGGCATAGGCGAAGAGCTTTTCAGAAACGCGAACGACGGCAGCAACGAGGGTATGATTTATCCCGGCAAAAACTGCTACACCGTTCAGTTCCACCCCGAAGCCTGCGCCGGACCGTGCGACACGTCTTATTTGTTTGATGACTTCATTAAAATGATGGGAGGGAATGACAATGCCTAAGGACCCCAATATCCGTAAAGTGCTCGTAATCGGCTCGGGCCCCATAGTTATAGGTCAGGCAGCCGAATTCGACTATGCCGGCGCTCAGGCGTGCCGCGTGCTCAGAGCGGAAGGCATAAACACCGTGCTTGTAAATTCCAACCCCGCTACGATAATGACCGATAAAAATCTCGCCGATGAAATTTATCTTGAGGCGCTTAATGCCGAAACGGTTGCGAGAATTATCGAAAAAGAGCGCCCCGACAGCCTGCTTGCGGGTCTCGGCGGTCAAACCGGTCTCACCATCGCCATGCAGCTTACGGCGAACGGCACGCTCAAAAAATACGGCGTTCGTCTGCTCGGCTCCGACATTGACGCAATAAATAAGGCGGAAGACAGAGAGCTTTTCAGAGACACGATGAAGAGCATCGGCCAGCCCTGCGTTCCGTCCGAAATAGCGGAAGACCTTGATACCGCGCTGAGAGTCGCGGACGAAATAGGCTACCCCGTAATTGTCAGACCGGCATTCACCCTCGGCGGCACCGGCGGCGGTATTGCCGAAACGAGAGAAGAGCTTGAAGTCATAGCCAAAACGGGCCTTGACCTTTCGCCCATTACTCAGGTGCTTATTGAGAAGTGCATATCCGGCTGGAAAGAGATAGAGTTTGAAACGATGAGAGACGCTCTCGGCAACACGATAGCCGTCTGCTCAATGGAAAACGTTGACCCCGTAGGCATTCACACGGGCGACTCAATAGTTGTCGCTCCCGCTCTCACTCTTGCCAACAAAGAATATCAGATGCTCCGCTCCGCCGCCATAAATATGATAACGGCGCTCGGCATCGTGGGCGGCTGCAACTGCCAGTTTGCTCTTAACCCCGACAGCTTTGAATACGCCGTAATAGAGGTTAACCCCAGAGTTTCCCGCTCCTCGGCGCTCGCTTCAAAGGCCACCGGCTACCCCATAGCAAAAATAACCACCAAAATAGCGCTCGGCTACACCCTTGACGAAATCGCCAACGATATAACCGGCAAAACCTGCGCGTGCTTTGAGCCCGCCGTTGACTATATAGTGTGCAAATTCCCCAAGTGGCCCTTCGATAAATTCGCGGGCTCGAGCAGAAAGCTCGGCACTCAGATGAAGGCTACGGGCGAGGTCATGTCCATAGGGCAGAATTTTGAATCCGCCCTGCTCAAGGCGATAAGAGGCGCAGAAATTTCGTTTGACACGCTGAACGCTCCTCCTCTTACGGACGAGCCCATAAGAGACAGGCTCGCAAAGCAGGACGACAGGCGCATTTTCACCGTTTTTGAGGCTCTCAAGAGCGGAATGTCAATTGACGAGATTTTTGAAATCACCAAGATTGACCGCTTTTTTCTGAGCAAAATCAACAACCTCGTTGAGTTTGAAAAAGAGCTTGCCGAAAAAGAGTTTACCGACGAGCTTTATGAAAGGGCAAAGAAGCTCGGATACACAGACGCCGCAATCAAGAGGTTTGCGGGCGTTGACGAAGTGCCCGGCATGGATTTCAGCTACAAAATGGTTGATACCTGCGCCGCGGAATTTGACGCTCAAACTCCTTATTTCTATTCCTGCTGCGACAAGGCTTGCGAATCCCGCACCTTCAAGAGAAGCGGCAAACCTGTTATCATGGTTCTCGGCTCGGGCCCCATTCGCATCGGTCAGGGCATAGAATTCGACTACAGCTCCGTTCACTGCGTGTGGACTTTGAGAGAGCTCGGCTACGACGTCGTTATAGTCAACAACAACCCCGAAACGGTTTCAACCGACTATGACACCGCCGACAGGCTTTATTTTGAGCCTCTTACCCCCGAGGACGTTATGAACATAATCAAGGTCGAAAACCCGGTCGGCGTCGTTGTGGCGTTCGGCGGTCAGACCGCGATTAAGCTCACGTCATTCCTCGATAAAGCCGGCATTCCCATTCTCGGCACGTCCGCTGACGGAATAGACCTTGCCGAAGACAGAAGCAGATTTGACGCTCTGCTTGAAACTTTCGGCATAAGCAGGCCGAAGGGCATGGGCGTCAACACGCTCGAGGAAGCCGTGCAGGCTGCCGAAACTCTCGGCTATCCCGTGCTTTTAAGACCCTCCTACGTTATAGGCGGTCAGAATATGACCATATCCCACACGAAGAAAAATACCGTCGATTACATGAATAAAATTCTTGCCGGCGGCATTGAAAATCCCGTGCTGGTCGATAAATACATGCCCGGCATTGAGCTCGAGGTCGACGTCATCTCCGACGGCAAAGACGTGCTTATTCCCGGCATTATGGAGCATATCGAAAGAGCGGGCGTTCACAGCGGCGACTCAATAGCCGTTTATCCGCCCTATAACCTCAACGATAAGTTCTTAAAGAAGGTTTGCGACTGCTCCGAAAAGCTTGCCCTCGCGCTCGGCACAAAGGGTCTCGTTAATATTCAGTATCTTATTTATGAAGACGAGCTTTACGTTATAGAGGTTAACCCCAGAGCGTCCCGTACAATTCCTTACATAAGCAAAGTTACCAACGTGCCTATGGTTGACCTCGCGTCGAGAGTTATGCTCGGCGAAGAGCTTGCCGAAATGGGCTACGGCACCGGGCTTTACTGCACGCCTCCTTACTACGCCGTAAAGGTGCCCGTGTTTTCATTTGAAAAGCTCAACGACGCAAACTCAATTCTCGGCCCCGAAATGAAGTCAACGGGCGAAGTGCTCGGCCTCGGCAAAACAACTGCCGAAGCTCTGTTCAAGGGCCTTGCCGCCGCAGGCTTCAAAGTGCCTTCCGCGCTTGAATCCGCCGGCGTTCTCATCAGCGTTGACGAGCACGATTTTGAAGAGGTCATTTCCCTCGCGAAGCGCTTCTCCGATCAGGGCATAAACATTTACGCAACGCCCGACACGGCGGAGGTCATCAGCTCGCTCGGCATAAAAGTGCAGCCCGTTCCGTTTGACGAAGGCAACAAGGCGATAATTTCGCTCATGGAAAGCGGAAAGGTCAATTACATAATCTACACCGGAGCGGCAAACGACGCCACCATAGAGCAGTATAACGGCATTCATCTGCGCGCAATGCAGCTGAGCATTCCCTGCCTTACCTCGCTTGACACGGCGAACGCTCTCGCCGAAATTATCGAAAGCGGATTTACCGCCAAAAACACCGAGCTTGTCGATATCAACGACATGCGCACGAGGCGGCTTGAAATACCGTTTGCAAAAATGCATTCCTGCGGCAACGACTATATTTTCGTTGAGAATTTCGACGGCAGAATTACCTGCCCCGAATCGCTCTGCGTTAACCTTTGCAAGCCGCATTACGGCATAGGCGGCGACGGCATAGTGCTCATTGAGAAGTCCACAGTTGCGGACGCCAAAATGAGGCACTTCAATAAGGACGGCTCCGAAGGCAAAATGGCGGGCAACAACATCCGCTGCGTGGGCAAATATCTCTACGACAAGGGATATCACAGAAACGAATATATCTCGATAGAAACGGCGAGCGGCGTTTACAAGCTCAAGCTGCTCGTGCGCGACGGCAAAGCGACTTCGGCGAGAGTCGATATGGGCAAGGCGATAGTTACCGAAACCGACAAGAAGGTAATCGTTGAGGGCAAAGAGTACGAAGGCACCTGCGTTAATGTGGGCAACCCCCATTTCGTTACCCTCGTTGAGGGCATTGACTCCCTCGACCTTCAAAAAATCGGCCCCGAGTTTGAAACGAACGAGGCGTTCCCCCACAGAATTAACACGGAGTTTGTCAGAGTTATAAACAAAACGAATATCCGCATGAGAGTGTGGGAGAGGGGCAACGGCGAAACGCTTGCCTGCGGCACGGGAGCGTGCGCGGCGGTCGTTGCGGCTTGCGAGAGAGGCCTTTGCGAAAAGGGCAAGGACATCACCGTTAAGCTTGCCGGCGGCGACGTCACCGTTAACTACACCGATGAAAGAATAACCCTCACCGGCCCGACGGTCATGGTGTTTGAAGGAAAATTTGAGTATTAAAGCGTGAATTTCTGCTTTGCGGCTCCTTTCGCTTTTGCGGAGGGAGCCGTAGTTTTTGCCGATTTGGAATAAAGTCAAAAATTTTGACCACATCTTGTCAAAACTATTGCAAATATTACAATATATGGTATAATCTTTATCGGATTTTTAAGCAACGTTTGATGAAAGGAACGGAAGAAAACAATATGCTCAGACATGGCTTTGACAATGAAATGTATCTCAACAAGCAGTCCGAAATGATAAACAAGAGAATCGGTGAGTTCGGCGGCAAGCTCTACCTCGAGCTCGGCGGCAAGCTCTTTGACGATTATCACGCTTCAAGAGTGCTGCCCGGTTTCGCTCCCGACAGCAAGCTGCAAATGCTCCGCAAGCTCTCGGACGTGCTTGAGGTGGTCATAGTCATCAACGCGAGCGATATTGAAAACAACAAGATAAGGCGCGATATCGGCATAAGCTATGACACCGACGTTTTAAGGCTCATTGACGCTTACACCGGAGCGGGGCTCTTCGTCGGCAGCGTTGTCATCGCTCAATACAGAGGCCAGCCCACAGCGGCGGCGTTTAAGAAAAAGCTCGAAACGCTCGGCGTTAAGGTATTTATCCACTATCCCATAGAGGGCTATCCCTATTCGCTGAGCAAAATAGTGAGCGAAGAAGGCTTCGGCAAAAACGAATATATCGAAACCGAAAGGCCGCTCATAGTCGTTACCGCTCCCGGCCCCGGCAGCGGAAAAATGGCGACCTGCCTCTCGCAGCTTTATCACGAAAACAAGCGCGGAGTGAAAGCGGGCTACGCGAAATTTGAAACCTTCCCCATTTGGAATCTTCCGCTCAAGCACCCCGTAAATCTCGCTTACGAAGCCGCTACCGCCGACCTTAACGACGTTAACATGATAGACCCCTATCATCTTGAGGCTTACGGCAAAACCACCGTTAATTACAACAGGGACGTTGAGGCGTTCCCCGTGCTCAACGCCATTTTTGAAAAGATAGAGGGCAAATCTCCTTATAAATCTCCCACCGACATGGGCGTTAACATGGCAGGCTACTGCATAGTTGACGACGAGGCTGTTAAGCAGGCGTCAAAGGATGAGATAATCCGCCGCTATTTCGCCGCGATGTGCGACGTTAAGCAGGGCAGAGGAGCCCAGAGCGCCGTTGAAAAAATCGAGAGCCTTATGAACCAGGCGGGAATAACCGTTGACGACAGAAAGGTAATTGCCGCCGCTCTCAAGAGAAGCGAAGAAACCGAAGGCCAGCCCGCCGTTGCGATAGAGCTGCCGGACGGCAGAATAGTTACCGGCAAAACCTCGCGCCTTCTCGGAGCTTCCTCCGCCGCTCTTCTTAACGCGGCAAAAGCTCTCGCGGGGCTTCCCGACGATTTGCTCACCATTGCCCCCTCGATTATCGAGCCCATTCAGAGGCTCAAGACCGAGGTGCTCAAAAATCACAACCCCCGTCTTCACCTTGACGAAACGCTCATAGCTCTTTCAATGAGCGCAAATACAAATCCCGTTGCCAAAAAAGCGCTTGAAGCGGTTGACGGCCTTTTCGGCTGCGAGGCACATTCAACGGTCATTTTGTCGCAGGTTGACCAGGACGTTTTCCGCAAGCTCGGCGTAAATCTTACGAGCGAACCCGTTTATCAGAGCAAGAAGCTCTATCATAAATAAGCAGTGAAAAATATCGTTTTTGAAAATTCCATAACGGTTTATTCTTCAGCTCCGCAGTCGAAATTCCCCGCGGAGCTTTTTTCCCGTGAGATAAATTCGAGAATTCCCGATTTCTGCTCGGCAGGAGACGCGGAGAACGCTTCATTCGTTTTTGAGCTTAACGAGGCCCTCGGCAGAGACGATTATTCGGTTGTGCTCAAAGGCGGCAAAGTCTTTTTGCTCGCCTCGGGCGTGAGAGGATTTATTTATTCCGTCGGCAGAATTCTCAGAAAGATTTATCCTCTTGACGGCGGATTTTGCTTAATGGGGGAGGCGTTCGGCGCTTTTTCGCCCGAAAAGGAGATAAGAGGCCATCAGCTCGGCTACAGAACTACCGCCAATTCATACGAGGCGTGGAGCCTTGAGGATTACGACAGATACTATCTTGACCTTATGTATTTCGGCATGAACACCGCCGAGCATATTCCGTATGAAAGCGGCAAGTCTCACAGAAACCGCCTTATGAAATACGACGAGGAAGAATTCCTCATAGAAACGGTGCGCAGAATGGACGAAATCGACCTTGACGTTTCGCTCTGGCACCCGAATAATTCGAGCGAAACCGACGAGAGCGCAAGGGAAACGAGAGCCCGCATATATTCAAAGCTCAAGCGTATAGACCACCTTTTCATTCCCGGCGGCGACCCCGGCGATTTGCCCGCGAAGGATTTTGTGAAAAGGTGCGAAGCGATTTCGGGCGCGCTTAAAGAAAGCCACCCCGAGGCAAAGCTCTGGCCCTCGGCGCAGGCGCCTCACGGTATGCCCGGATGGGGCGACGAATTTCTCGAAGCGCTTAAAGGCGCGAAGGGAGTTTACGGCGTTATTTACGGCCCCAATCACGCTATGCCGCTTGAGGAGCTGAGAAGCCGTCTGCCCGGCGAATATCCCATCAGATTTTATCCCGATATAACTCACAACGTAAGGTGCGAGTATCCGGTGCATTTTGATAAAAACGACTGGCACTATGCGCTCTGCGCGTGCCTGAGCCGTGAATGCGTAAATCCGAGGCCTGTGGAATACGCCCGCCTGCACGAGATGACGAAAGATTACGTTGTGGGCAGCGTCAGCTATTCCGAGGGAATTAACGACGACGTAAACAAAGCGGTGTGGTCGCTGCTCGATTACGACTCAAAAACCTCCGTTCGCGAGGCGGTTGAAGATTACTGCAGGCTGTTCTTCTTCGGCAAAGACAGCGGCAAAGCGGCGTCTCTCATCCTTTCTCTCGAGCAAAACTGGGTGGGCGGCCCCGCTGAAAACGAAGGCATTGAAGAAACTTACCGGGGCTTTGCGGAATTATCCGAAAAATACCCGGAGCTTAACGAAAATAAGCGTTTTCTGCTGCTCGAAATGAGAGCCGCCTGCGATAAATTCGTAAGAGACAGGCTCGTTTTTGAACGCGGGCTCATAGGCAAGGCGGAAAAATTTTTCCTTGCCGGCGACAATAAAGAGGGCGTAAAAGCTCTCAAAGAGCCGCTGCCCGATGAAATTCTGAATTTGAGAGAAGATATTGAAAAATACGCCGCTCTGCTCTTTGAAAAGGCGGGGCTTCAAACCGACGTTGAACGTTACTGCGCCGATAATTGGGAGAGGGGCGCGGTGCTTGAAACGATTGACCTTCCCGTAACCGACAGGCAGTTTATAATAAACAAAATCGATGAGCTCGGCGAAGAATACGCCCTAAAGCTCATCGGCAGAGACAGAGCCCCGAAGGGCGAGTTTCATTATTCGGTTGCCGCAAACGGCGTAAGTCTGCCTCAAAAGGGCGAGCCTTATTTCAACTTTCAGGGCGACAGACCAAACGTCAATAACGGGAAATTGCCGACCGCGTTTTTTAACGTTTTTGATAATTTCACTTTTTCGGTTTGCGCCAACGGGCTTGAAGATAACGGGAAATATCTTCTCAGAGCCGTTCATCTTGACAGGCGTGACGAAAACGAAGAAGAGCTCGTGATAAAAGCGTTCGGCAACGAGATTTACAGAGGAGACAGGTTCGGTAAGCCGGACGGCGAGTATGACCGTGCGTTCGGCTGCCCCGGCTTCGTTTCCGCTCTTTACGATATTCCGCAGGGAGCGGTCAGAGAAGGCAAGTTGGAGCTTGAATTTTCCGAGAGGATAATGGGAGTAATGATAGCGGAAATTGCGGTGATAAAAGCGTAAGCAAAGGAGAAAAGAATGAACGTACAAATTTTGAAGCTGCTCGCGAAAAACGCGAGAATGAGCAACAAGGAGCTTGCCGTCTGCACGGGGCTCAGCGAAGATGAAGTTATAGCCGAAATAGAGGAAATGACCTCTATGGGCCTTATCAGAGCCTGCAAAGCCGTTATAGACTGGGATAAGCTCGACGACGGCTATATTTCCGCGATAGTTGACCTTAAAGTTACCCCGAAGCCGGGCTACGGCTTTGAGGAGGTCGCAAAAAAGGTGGCGAAATACAAAGAGGTCGAGAGCGTTTATCTGCTTTCGGGAGTTTATGATTTGAGCGTTATAGTCAAGTGCCGCTCATTCCAGGAGGTTTCCCGCTTCGTTGCGAAGGAGCTTGCCGTTATGGAAGGCATCACCTCCACTCAGACTCAGTTTGTCATGAGGAGATATAAGGAGCTTGACGTTGCCCTTGACGTTGAAAGCACCGACGAGCGGGGAGTTGTTTCATCTTGCTGAATTACGGCGAAATACTTAACGGCACCATAACCGAAATACAGCCGTCGGGCATAAGAAAGTTTTTTGACATTGCCTCAACCATGCAGGACGTTATCTCGCTCGGCGTGGGCGAGCCGGATTTTGAAACTCCCTGGAAAATAAGGAATGCCGCCATAAGGTCGCTTGAAGAGGGCAAAACCTATTATTCCTCAAACAGAGGGCTTTCGGAGCTGAGAGATGAAATTTCACGCTATATGCTCAGAAAGTATTCTCTCTCATACGACCCGAAGAGCGAAATTCTCGTCACCGTCGGCGGAAGCGAAGCGATTGACGCCGCCGTAAGAAGCGTTGTCAACAGCGGCGACGAGGTGATAATCCCTCAGCCGAGCTACGTTTGCTACGTGCCGATAGTTATGATGGCGGGCGGAGTGCCCGTGATAATCGAAAACAAAGCCGAGGATGACTTTAAGCTCAAGGCGGAGCATCTGAAAGCGAAGATTACCGATAAAACCAAAGCGATAGTGCTGCCTTATCCCTCAAACCCGACCGGCGCGATAATGGAAAAAGAGGATTATGAGCAAATCGAAGAGCTCGTTAAGGGCACGAATATAATTCTCATTTCCGACGAAATCTATTCCGAGCTCACCTTTAACGGCAAGCGCCACGTGTCGCCCGCGTCTGTCGGCTCACTCAAGGAGAGAACGATAGTCATAAACGGCTTTTCAAAGGCGTTTTCAATGACCGGCTGGCGGCTCGGCTACACCTGCGGGCCAAAGGAGATAATCGGGCAGATAACGAAGCTGCACCAGTATTCGATAATGTGCGCTCCCACCACGTCGCAATACGCCGCCATATCCGCTCTGCGCGACTGCGACTATGACGTTGACTGCATGATGGAGGAATACGACATGAGGCGCAGGCTCATGGTAAACGGCTTTAATGAAATCGGCCTTGCCTGCCGCGAGCCTCAGGGCGCGTTTTACGCCTTCCCCTGCATTAAAAGCACGGGCATGTCGAGCGGCGAATTCTGCGAAAAACTGCTTGAAGCGAAAAAGGTCGCAATAGTTCCCGGCACCGCTTTCGGCGACAGCGGAGAAGGCTACGTCAGAGCCTCTTACTGCTACGGCACGGAGCACATTAAGACGGCGATTTCGAGAATAGGCGAATTTCTTAACGAAATATGATAAAAATACAATAAAAAGTTTTACATTGCCGAATGACTGTGTTAAAATAATTTAGATATATTTTAAACAGCGTTCGGCTTTAATTATAGTTTTTCTCACATCGGAGATTTTTATGACGGTTTTTGATATTTTCACCCTCCTCGGCGGTCTTGCTCTGTTCCTTTTCGGCATGAGTATAATGGGCGGAGCTCTCGAAAAAAGAGCGGGCGCGGGCATTAAAAAGCTGCTCGGGCGCCTCACCTCCGGCAAGGCGGGCGGCATAGCAACGGGCGCCGCAGTCACGGTCATAACCCAGGCGTCCTCCGCGACCACGGTAATGGTAGTGGGCTTTGTAAACTCAAGGATAATGACCCTGAGTCAGGCTATCAACGTGATAATCGGCGCAAACGTAGGCACAACGGTAACGGCGTGGATTCTCTCGCTTAACGGCATTAACACCGATATCCTGCTTCTTAAGCTCTTTAAGCCCTCGTCGTTCACTCCCGTTTTGGCGTTCATCGGCATTTTGCTGTTTTCGGTTTCAAAAAAATCCAAAAACAAAGAAATCGGCACGGCTCTGCTCGGCTTCGCAACCATGATGACCGGCATGCTGTCAATGACGGCTTCCGTGAGCGGGCTCACCGAAATAGCGGGTTTCAGAAATCTGATGCTCATGTTTTCAAACCCTCTTTTCGGCTTGGCTGTCGGCCTTCTCGTAACGGCTATCATTCAGTCGTCCGCGGCGTCAATAGGCATTTTGCAGGCGCTTGCGGTGACGGGCAGCGTTTCGTGGGGCACTGCCATACCGATAGTCATGGGCCAAAATATAGGCACTTGCGTCACGGCTCTCATTTCTTCTTTCGGAGCCACAAAAAACGGCAAGAGAGCGGCGCTTTCACATCTGCTTTTTAACGTGAGCGGCACCGTCGTTTATTTCACGATATTCTGCGTTATAAGGCGCGTTTTCGCTCCGGCGTTTTTTGATTCTTCAATTCAGATTTACGGCATAGCGCTTTGTCACACCGTGTTTAACGTTATGACCATGCTCATCATGCTGCCCTTTACCTCGCTTCTCGAAAAAGCGGTTTGCAAATTGGTGCCGGATTCAAAAGATCCCGACGAAGCGGACGAAAAAATCGAGCTTGACGAAAGACTTTTCTCCGCTCCTCCGATAGCTGTCGAGCGCTGCAGGCTCACCACTCTTCAAATGGCTGAAAGAGCCGGCAAGGCGCTGTCTAACGCCGTTGAAATCGTGTTTGATTTTGACAGAGCAAAATTTGACAAAACCGTAAGATATGAAGAGAGAACGGATATTTACGAAGACGAAATAGGCACTTATCTCGTTAAGCTCTCTTGTCTTGAGATAGGCGAAAAGGATTCCGCCGAAGCCGCGTTTCTGCTCAAGGTAATAGGCGACCTTGAAAGAATAGGCGACCACGCGCTGAGCGTTGCCGAAGCGGCGGAAGAAATAGACGAGAAAAAGACCGCTTTGGGAGACGAAGCAAAAAAAGAGATAAGCACTTTAATTGACGCCGTAAACGATATTTTCGAGATAACGTGCACCGCTCTCGAGGAGGACAAAGCGGAGCTTGCGCTCGACATAAAGCCCCTCGAGCAGGTCATTGACGACCTTAAGGAAGAAATGCGCCAAAATCATATTAGGCGCATGCAAAAGGGCGAATGCTCAATAGAGGCGGGCTTTATCTTCTCCGACCTTCTCAACAGCCTTGAGAGAATATCCGACCACTGCGTTAACATATCGGGCGCAATAGTTGACCTTCACCACAACGATATGAAGTTCCACGAATCTATGAGACAAATCAAATCGAATTCCGATTTGTTCAATGAAAAATATGACCTGTATGCCGAAAAATATGCTTTAATGGGGGATAAAAAATGAATTTTACCGCTCTGCCCGGCAATCAGCTTCACGAGGGATTCTGCATAATAAAATCCCTTGAAAAAAGAATGAGCAAAAACGGCTCAAGCTATTACGACATGACCCTTGCCGATATGGACGGCGAGGTAAACGCAAAGCTGTGGGACGTTAAAGACGTGCCCGAAATGCAGTTTGAGCCGATGGATTTTGTTAAGGTCAGAGGCGCTTTCGTCACCTTCAACGAAATGCAGCAGTTCAGGCTTGACAGAATTCGCAAGGTTACGCCCGCCGACAACGTGAATATTTCCGATTACGTTCCGTCAGCCGCGCTTTCGGGCGAGGTTATGCTCGAGGAAATAGAAAAGGTTATCGACGATTTTTCGGATTATGAGCTCAAGCTGCTCACAAGAAGCATTCTTGACTCCTGCCGCGAAAAATTGCTTTACTGGCCCGCCGCAAAAGGGCTTCACCACGCAATAAGGTCGGGCCTGCTCATGCACACGCTCTCCATTCTGCGCCTCGCGAAAGCGGTTTGCTCGATTTACACTTACGTTAATTACGACCTGCTCTGCGCCGGCGCGATTCTTCACGATTTGAGCAAAATAGACGAGATAGACGCAAACGAAACGGGTATGCCCGGCGAATACACGGCAAAGGGCAACCTTGTGGGTCACCTCGTGCTCGGCGCAATCAAGATAAACGAAGAGGGCAAAAAGCTCGGCGTGAGCGAAGACACGCTCATGCTGCTCGAGCACATGCTCATTTCGCACCACGGAGTGCCCGAATACGGCGCGGCGAAGGAGCCGATGTTCCCCGAGGCGATGCTTCTCTCAATGCTTGACGACCTTGACGCAAAAATGTATGAGTCGCAGCAGGCGCTTTCGGAAACGGAGCCCGGCGGCTTCACTCAAAAGCTCTGGAATTTTGACAACAGAAAGCTCTATAACCACGGCAGAGCCGAAGACGGCGGAGTAGAGCTCATTTAAAAACGAATTTGTGAGGAAATATGGCTGACTGGACCGAAATCAAAATAGAAGTGCCCGCCGAAGAGGTTGACCGAGCGGGCGACATAGCTTCAATGGCTGTGCCTTACGGCATTTACGTTGAGGATTACAGAAACCTTGAGCAGGAAGCTATGGAAATAGCAAAAATAGACCTCATTGACGAAGACCTTCTGGCAAAGGACAGAACCAAAGGCATAGTTCACATCTACATTTCTCCCGAAGAAAATCCCGATGAGGTCGTGTCTTTTCTGACCGAGAGATTTGAGAGCGAAAACATTCCTTATTTCATTGACAAGAGCCTTTGCAAAAATGAGGATTGGGAAAATAACTGGAAAAAATATTTTAAGCCCATGCCCGTCGGCGAAAGGCTGCTCATTCACCCCGTGTGGGAGCAGGAATACGAAGCGAACGGCAGGAGCGTTTTGCATCTTGAGCCGGGTCTTGCTTTCGGCTCCGGCACTCATGACACCACGAGGCTCTGCCTTGAGTCGATAGAGAAATACGCCTATCCGGGCAAAAAGGTGCTCGACATAGGCTGCGGCAGCGGCATACTTTCCGTTTCCGCTCTGCTTCTCGGCGCCGACAGCGCTTTTGCGGTTGACGTTGACGCTCTCGCGGTCAAAACAGCCCGCGAAAACGGCTTGACAAACGGCTTTGACGAGCCGCGATACACCGTTGTAAAGGGCTCGCTCACCGATAATGTCACCGGCAAATACGACATCATCGCCGCAAACATCGTTGCGGACATAGTCATAAAGCTTTGCGATGACGTAAAGGATTTTATGAATGACGGCGCGGTTTTCATAACGAGCGGCATCATTGTGCCGAGAGAGGAAGAGGTGCTCGAAGCGTTCAAAAGAAATTCTCTCAAGGTAAAAGGGCGTTATGAAAGCGGAGGCTGGCTCTGCTTTGAGGTGACGAAGGATGAATGAGAGCTTTCAAAACGAGCTTAAGGATTATATCCTCTCGCTCGGCGCTTCCGACGTCGGCTTTTTCTGCCGCGAAGGCGACGGCGCAGACGAAAAATTAAACTACGGCATAAGCGTTGTCGTTCGCCTGTCGGAAGAAATCATATCGGAGATTGACGGCGAGCCCACTCTCACTTATTTCAATCACTACAGGCAGATAAACGCTTTTATCGACGGCATTCTTCTCAGAACGGGCTTGTTCCTTCAAAAAAGCGGTTACAGATACGTAACCGTAGCTGCGTCGCAGAGCATGAATAACGAGGGTTGGAATTACCGCGGCAGATATTCCCACAAGCAGGGCGCCTGCCTTGCGGGGCTCGGCGGAATAGGCAAAAACTCTCTCTTTTTTCACAAGGATTACGGCTCTCTCGTAAGGCTCGGCACAGTGTTTACCGATTGCGAGCTTTCCGCGGGCGATGTTTTGCCTCACGACCCGTGCGGAGAATGCGTAAAATGCGTTGAAGCTTGCCCGGCGGGCGCCATAAAAAACAAGGAATTTGACCCCGGCATAGAGCGCGAAGAAATCTTTGACGCTCAAAAGTGCAGCGATTATATGAAAAAAGAATTTCAAAAAATCGGCAGAGGAGCCGTGTGCGGAATTTGCATGCGGGTCTGCCCTAAAAATAAACTTTAACAGCGAGGTGCGCGTATGTTAACAGAAAGACAGATAGGCAGAATGTTTGAAAAGCTGAAAAGGCTTGAAAAAACGCTTGAGCCGATGGTTTTCGTTAAGAAAGACAGCGTCGGCGGCGTGAAGGCTTATGAAACAGCCGACAGGCTTTACAGCGTTCCGGACGATTCTCTCTTTGAGAATGCAGAGCCCGGCTACAAGTGGGGAGGGGAAGAAACCTTCTGCTGGTTTAAAACCGACTACACCGTTCCCGCGGAGCTTGACGGCAAGGATATTTTCCTCATGCCGCATACCATGGGCTACGAGGCTTTGCTTTACGTGAACGGCAAGCCCTACGGCACGTTTAACACCAAAATAGTTTTCACCGGCCACGGCAACCACTATTGCGACCTTCTGCGCAAAAACGCCAAGGCGGGCGAAAAAATCGACATCGCCATCGAAGCTTATTCGGGCCACAGCTATAAAGGCACCTCTCCTCTTGAGGAAAGGCCTCTGCTTGACTATGAATACACCTTTGACGGCATGGATATCTGCGTTAAGGATTACTTTATTCAGGAGTTTTATTTTGACCTGTTCACCGCGAACGAGCTGTTTGACAATCTGCCGAAGGAATCATTCAGAAGAGGCGACGTCGCAAACGCTCTTTATGAAGTGCACAAGAGAGTTTACTATTCGAGAGACGACGTTGACGACGAAACGTTCAGGCAGGCTCTTAAGGACGCTCATCCCTTCCTCAAAGAGATACTCTCCGTTCCCAACGGCCCCGAAGCTCCCGTCGCGGGCATAATCGGCCACTCTCATATGGACACCGCCTGGCTTTGGAAATCCACCGAAACCATCAAAAAGTGCGGCAGAACTTATTCAAATCAGATGGCGCTCATGGACGAATATCCCGAATACACCTTCGTTCAGTCCTCCGCGTGCCACGGCAATTTCATTCTTAAATATTACCCCGAGCTGTTTGAAGACATCAAGCAGCGCGTCAAAGAGGGCAGATACGAGCCGAACGGCGGCGTGTGGGTCGAGTGCGACTGCAACATAACCTCCGGCGAAAGCATGATCAGGCAGTTCCTCTGGGGTCAGAGATTTACGAGAAAGCATTTCGGCTTCACCTCAAACACCTTCTGGCTTCCGGACACATTCGGCTATTCGGCGGCAATTCCTCAGATCATGAAGGGCTGCGGCGTTGACTATTTCTGCACCACCAAGATAGACTGGAACGACACCAACGTTTTCCCCTACGACACCTTCTATTGGAAAGGCCTTGACGGCACTAAGGTGTTCACTCACTTTAACAGAACTCACTGCTGGCCCGGCCCCGAAGACCTCATCAGATACATTTCCGGCGGCGAATACGGCACCTCGCTCAAGGAAAAGAGCGTCACGAGCGGCAGGCTCATAGCTTACGGCTACGGAGACGGTGGCGGAGGACCGCAGTATGAAATGATTGAGGCGTCGAGAAGGACAAAAGACTTAAACGGCGTGCCCAAAGCGGAGCACACCACCGTGGGCGAGTTTATGAAGAAGCTCGAAAAAGAGGCGAAAAATCCCTCAACCTACAAGGGCGAGCTTTATCTTGAGCTTCACAGAGGCACTCTTACCAATCAGCACAATATTAAGCGCAACAACAGAAAGTCCGAGCTCGTTTTGAGAGACCTTGAGATTTTATCCGTCAGCGACGCCGTTAAGAAGGGCGAGGCGGCAACGAGCGAAAAAATCGCTCCTCTTTACGAAACGCTGCTTCTCAACCAGTTCCACGACATTCTGCCCGGCACCTGCATTCCTTCCGCTCACAAGCTCTCTCTTGAGCAGACGGGCGAGCTGCTTGAAACCGCTCACAAGCTCATTTCCGAGCTCACCTCGGGCAGCAGCGAGTATATAAGCGTTACAAACACTCTTTCGTTTGACAGAACCGACGCGATATTCATCGAGTGTGACGAAGGCCTCGTCGCCGACCTTGACTGCAAACAGCAGAGATATACAAATCTCGACGGCAAGAGCGTTCTCATTCTTTCGGGCGTTACCGTTCCCGCTCTTTCGAGCGTGAAAATCAAGCTCGTTAAGGGTGAAATTCCTTTAGGCAGCGCGTTCAAAGCGGACGGTGACAGCCTTGAAACTCCCAACGCCGTTATAAAATTCGACGAAAAAGGCTATATGTCCTCTTTCATCGACAAGAACGCGGACCGTGAGATAAGAGGCGAGGGCTATCCTCTCAACACATTCATCATGGCTGAAGACCTGCCCGAAAACTGGGATAACTGGGATATTGACGCCGATATAGAGGCAAAGTTCAACGACACCTCATCCCTCGTTTCGAGAGAAGTTATTTCCGACGGCGAAGCCGCATATATCGTGAGAAGCGTTTACAGAATTTCGCCTAAATCCACCATCACTCAGGATGCGATTTATTTTGCCGATTCAGCCGAGATAAGATATGACACTCTCATGGATTGGAACGACGACCACAGGCTTCTCAAGGCTGCGTTTGACACCGACGTTAAGAGCGACTTTGCGCGCTTTGAAATTCAGTACGGCAACGTGCTCAGACCCACCACCAGAAACACCTCAGTCGAAAAGGCAAAATTTGAGGTCGTCAACCACAAATTCACCGACCTTTCCGAAACGAGATACGGCGTGTCGATTCTCAACGACAGCAAATACGCCATAACCGTTGAAGAGGGCAAAATGCGTCTGTCACTTCACAAGGGCGGCACGAGGCCCGACTATAACGGCGACCGCGGCAAGCACAGAACGGTTTATTCCTTCCTGCCTCACGAGGGCGGCTTCTCCGCAGAGAGCGTTATAAGACCCGCCTATGAGCTTAACGTGCCGGCGGTTATCGGCAGCGGCGACTTTGCTCTTGAGGCTGTCGCGGTTCCCGATAAGGCAAACGTCATCGTTGAGGCGATAAAGCCCTGCGAAGACAGCGAAAAGGCTTTCATAGTCCGCCTTTACGAAGCGGAAGGCACCAAGACCGTCACCGCTCTCAAGCTGTTTGAAGGCGCAAAGAAAGCCGAAATCACCAATATGCTCGAAGAAGTTCAGGGCGATGCGGACTGCGCAAAGCTTGAATTCAGACCGTTTGAAATCAAGACCGTTAAGGTCAGCTATTAAAAGTTATGAGAAATTTTACCATTGAGCTTAATAACGAGGGAGCGTCGCTCACCGCTTATTTGCCGGATTTATCCCCGGAAATGCCGCACATGAATTCCCGCAGAGCCGTGCTCGTAATACCCGGCGGCGGATATTATATGTGCTCCGCGAGAGAAGCGGAGCCCGTTGCGTTCAAATTTTTGGCGGAGGGCTTTGCGGCGTTCATCCTCAGATATTCGCTGAATGAAAATTCAGTTTTTCCGAAACCTCTCGAAGACGCCGAGCAGGCTCTCGGGCTCATAAGAGAAAACAGCTCCGAATGGGGAGTTGACCCCGACAGAATTGCCGCGATAGGTTTTTCTGCCGGCGGTCACCTTGCCGCCGCATTATCGGCGCAGGGCAGGGTAAGGCCGAACGCCCAGATTCTCGGCTACCCCTGCATCCTTCAGAGCATGTGCGACAAGCTCGCCACTCCCGTGCCCGAGGTTTTCGGCAAGGCGGACGAAAACACGCCGCCTGCATTCATCTTCTCGTCTTTTGAGGACGGCACCGTACCTATAGCCAATTCCTTAAAATACGCCGAGGAGCTTGACGAAAAAGGAATTTCCTGCGAAATGCACGTTTTCTCAAAAGGCTATCACGGCTTTTCAACCGCGGACGCCCAGGTCTATGACAAAGAGAGCGACAGGGACTATAATTCCCGCTGCGCCGATTGGGCGCCCCTGTGCTTCAAGTGGCTCGATGACCTCTTCGGCAAATGCTGAAAGATATTTTCACTTTGGGACTTCCGTATTAAGCGAAGAACAAAGCGCCTCTGATGGGGGCTTCCGTATTAAGTGAAGAACAAAGCAAAAAAGGTTATATTGATAAGTATAGCAAGGTGCGAAAATTATATTTCGCACCTTGCTTTTCTTTTCTCCGAAATCTCTATATGCTCATTTATTTGTGCTTTTGGCAATGTATCCGAAAATCACAAAAATTACTTGCTTACAGTCTGCTCTTGCTTAATCAAAAAGCAGTTGTAATAGATTTGCTGAGTGGTAGCATTGGCCCTCTCCAAGACGGGGGCGAACCGCCGAAGTGCCGCCGGTGGAGTTATAACCGGGGTCCCCGAAAAGTTGAAAACTTTACTTTTTGGGGAGAGGAGGAGCAGCGGAGCGAGTGAGTTTTCGCGCGGACAAGCTTTTGATAGGCGCGGAAACGAGCGATACGCAGCTTGCGACGACGAGGGTGAGGTGAAGAAACAAGGAGTATCACGAAGCGAACCAGCGAGTGAGACGACTATGTTTCTGAGGGGCAGGTGGCACGCAGTGCCGGGTGTGGCGATATAAATGGCGTAAGCCCCTTATGAAATTTTACTCGGCGACAGCCCCATAAACCCCCGCAGGCGATAGACTCTTATACGATAGCTTCCTTAAATCAATTTGCCTACAGTTTGCTCTGGACTAATCAAGAGGCATTAGTAAAAAGGTACGCTGAGTAGTAGAGTTGGCCCTCTCCAAGACGGGGGCGAACCGCCGAAGCGTCGCCGCAGGCGATAGACTCTTATGCGAGAGCAACCATAAATCAATTTGCCTACAGTTTGCTCTGGCTTAATCAAGAGGCATTAGCAAAAGGTATGTTGAGTGGTAGGGTTGGCCCTCTCCAAGCACGGAGAGGGTGGCACGCAGTGCCGGGTGTGGCGATAAAATCGGCTTGCCCCTCAATGTCTTAGGCGATATATCGCCGAAGACCCTTATAAAAATTACAATCGGCGCAAGCCCCTCTAAAAAATCACTTGCGAAACCACATATAATATTCAGCGCGGCGCAAACAAAAGGTTTTGCGCCGCGCATTTTTACTGTTTATTCTGTTTATTTCACTTTACCCACTTTTGCCCAGAGTTTATCGGCTTTTTGCGCCCAAGGGGCGAGGCCGTCGGGTGAGGATGGGAAATTGAGATAATGAGCTTTAAGCTCCAAGCCGAGCTTTGCTCCCGACAAAACGGCGCCCACCGTCTTTTTGGAAATATTCTTGTGCGAAACGCCTCCGATGCAGGAAGCAACGGTCGAAACGATATCGGCTGCCTTAACTTCTCCGCCGTTCAGGAAGGTTTCGTTAAAAACGAGCTCATTTTTGAAGCAATATTCTATTTCGTCATCGGTGATGTTATTGGCGAGCTTTGTGAGAAAAGCTCTGACGAGTGAAAAATCGGCGCCTTGTTCTTTATTGTAGCGGGTGTTTATTTCCCAAAGCGAACGCGCGCTCGTGTCGCCCTTTTTGAAGGCTGAATCCAGCACGTCGGCGGCTATGTCGAGCATAACCATGCTTGAAGTAACGCCCTCTCCGCTTTCGGGCTTCGTGAGGCAGGCGGCGTCGCCAGCGACTATGAAATTATCGGCAACAAGCGAATAGGGCGGCCTTCTGTAAGGCGTTGTGCCTTTTTCTGTTCTGACAAGTTTGAAGTTTCCGCCGGAGGTCGTTTTGTCAAGCCTTGCCGCTTCGCTTTCGGCTCTGTCGTATCCTCCCGTCGCTCCCGTGCCGATTATCTTTTCGCATTCGTTCATTGAAAAAGGAGCATACCAGGATTTTGTGTGAAGCCAGAAGGTGTTAATCTGCTCCGAGTCAAATTCGGCATATCTGAGCAAAACGTAAAACAGGTCGTCGCTTTTGAGCTTGAAATTCTCAACGCCGTAGCCGTTTGGCAAAGCGCACCTTGCCGCGGCGGCGGAGCCCGAGCAGTCAACCACCACTCCCGCGCCGAGCTCAACGGTTTTTCTGCCCTGCTTGTATCTTATGCCCGAAATTGCTCCGTCGGTGAAAATGAATTCTTTGAACGCTGCGCCGTATTCGATCTCCGCTCCCGCTTCGGCGGCAAGAGAAGCCATGAGCGAAACGTATTCGCGCATGTGAAGCCCGACAGTTTCCGCTTTGGTGTAAACGCTGTATTTATTGCTCGGGGAAGAAAAGTGATTGTCGGTGAATTCAAACGCCCACGCAGGGTCGCCTTCTTTCACAAGCGGCATATCGAATTTTTTAAAATCGGAATGCGTCACGTGAAAAATGTCCATCCTCGTGCCCGCTTTTTCTTCCGGCAGCTTCTCAATCACCTTTACCGAATAGCCTTTTAATGCCATTTTGCGCGCAAAATAAAGCCCGGAGGTTGCGCCGCCGATGATAACCGCGTCGTATCGCTGCATACTGTATTTCCCCTTTCGCCCGGTTTAAAATTCAAGCCTGCAAACGTAATCGTCCATATAGTAGCCGGAGCCGATGTTGATTTTTTCGGCTCTGATTATTTCAAAGCCGAGCCTTTTGTAAATTT
Source organism: uncultured Clostridia bacterium (assembly GCA_905235625.1). Classification (GTDB taxonomy): domain Bacteria; phylum Bacillota; class Clostridia; order Oscillospirales; family Acutalibacteraceae; genus CAG-177. Next base: position 7,889 of record CAJOLX010000026.1, on the reverse strand, counting down.
CGAGAGCTTCGTTTCTCTTGTTTACGTTAAGCTCAACGGCAAAAAGCCCCTCCGCCTTAGCATTCCGTTTGAGAAATGCGAGCATTTCTTTGGAATAGCCTTTTCCGCGCTCATGCTTGTAGAGATAAAGCTTGCTCAGATACATTGCGTCCCCTCTGGGGTAAAACGCCATAAAGCCCGCGTTTTTGCCGTCAACCTTGGCAAAATAATAGCGATAGCCGTTTTCAAGCTGATTTTTTATCGCCTCGACGGACTGAAACTTAACGAGCATATAGTCGTTTTGCTCTTTGCCCAGAATGGGGTCGTAGTGCTCGCGCACTATCTCGCTTGCCATTTGCGACATTTCGCTGATTTTGCTCTCGTCGCCCGGCAGAAGCTTTTCAAATTCCATATTGCTCATTTATATTTCACGCCCATTCGAAATTTTCTTTGCCTGCGCCAATCTCAAAATGGCACTTGGCAATTCCGAGGTCAATTTTAAGATTTGTGCCTATTCCGGACGGCTTTGCGATGACCTTGCCGCCGTCAAGAATGAATTTAAACTTTTGCTGATTTATTGCGGTCGGGGCAAGAAGCGCCGCTTCAACGCCGTTTTTAAACCACTCGGGCGAGGAAGAGTCAATATTGCTCACTTCCGCCGCGCTCTTGCTCTTTCTCTCGTGGCCCTGAGTTTTGCCGTAGCCGAGAGAAATTATGATAGCTTCTTTTTCGCCGGAGGAAACCTTTGCCTTGCTCTTGCCGTGAGTGAGAGCGACCCAGCAGGTGTTGAGCCCGAGCTCCTGCGCCTTGAGCACTGCTTTCTCGCCGTAGTAGCCGCATTTTTCCTCAAGGTCGGGCGATTTTTTGCCAATCATCGCTATGTAATTGCCCGCGTTTTCAAATTTGCCGTAATGAGCCATGCGTGAATTAAAGCACTCCGGCTCGTCATAGCAAATCTGAATATTGAGCCCGCTCTCTTCGTTGCACAAAGCAACAAAAGAGTCAAGCTCCCGCCTGATTTCATCGGGAATGGGCTTATCGAGATATTGCCTTACGCTGTGTCTTTGCTTCATTATTTCCATACTATCCATAAATCCTTCTCCTTCCGTATAATTAAAGCCCGATATTATTCGGGCTTAAGAGTAATGACTTCATATCTGCAGTGAGAAGACGTGCGGGCAGGCATTCTCCAGCCGCAAGCGCCGGGAGTGACTTGCATAACGGCGCCTTTGACTTTGTAGTCGCCGCAGTTGTAGCTTATTATGCTGTAAAGCTCCCCAAGCGGAAAGAACTGACCCGCGTGAGTGTGACCCGAAAGCTGAAGGTCGGTGCCGACGGTAATATTATCTTTGAATTTTGCCGGCTGATGGTCTATAGTGACAAGATATTTCTCGGGCGCGGGATTTTTGAGCGAGCTTATATCCGCTCTGCCGTCGCCCTCGGTGAGATCCTCTCTGCCGAGCAGAAGTACGTCCGGAGCAAGCTCTGCAAATTCATCCTGCAAAATTATTATTCCGTTGTCGGTGATTGCTTTTTCGAGCTCTTCGCGCGTAAACTTGAGCCCGCCCGCGTATTCGGCGTGACCCTGACGGTCATGATTGCCGTAAACATAGTAAACGGGCGTGTCAAAATCGGCAAAGAGAGCAAACGCCGCTTCCATTTCTTCTTTTGTGGTGTAGTCGTCAACGATATCTCCGCCGAGGACGGTCGCGTCGGCGCCTGATTCTTTTATCTCATTCACTGTCTTTTCGGTAATCTCAAAAGGCTGAGCGCCGCCGACGTGCAAATCGGCAAGGAAAACTATCGTGTGCTCGCTTTCGAGCTTTGAAGAAGTGTAGGTATGATATTTCGGCTTAACGGTTTCCATATTGAAAATGCCGTAAGCAAAAAACAGAATGCCGCAAAGAACGCTCACCGATTTGATAACGGCAAACCTGCGCTCTTTTTTTGACAGGCATATTATAATGCTGTAAACGGCGTCGGCTATTGCGTCGGCAAACAGCGCAAAATACATCGCCATAAAGAACGGCTGAGCAAAGCGAAGATGAACGGGCCCTGCCATGGGGATAAACGCGCAGATAACGGCAAGAAGAGCTTTGACGACTATCGTAATTATTCTCGATTTTTTGGTGAGCTCCCTTTTTCTGAGAGGAATCTGAATAAGAGTGAGCAAAAGCTCCGACGCCGCAAAATAAATGGCAAATTCAAGAAATACGTTCATAAATACCTTTTCCGATCAATTAATCTTTATTGAAAAAATTCAACATACATGATATTATTATAATGCAAGTTTGATATTATTGCAAGCAACAATGTGTTAACAAATTTACACAATACGCTGTAAAATTTGGAGGAAACTATGGATTTTAACGATACTGTAAGAATTTATCGCAATTCTCCCGACGACAAAACCCTTTACGAAGCGGCAAAATCACTGCGCAAAGAGATGAAAATGAGCGAAAAGCTGAGAATGCTTTACGGCAGAGGATTTTTCGCCCGAAACGGATACGACCTTATCACAAAAGGGCAAAAATATAACTACCGCCCCTGCGTTGCGGGCGGCGTGAAGCGGCTTAAAATACCCGAGGTCGCTTTTTCGGACGGCCCTCGCGGAGTCGTTATGGGCAAAAGCACGTGTTTCCCGGTTTCCATGGCGCGCGGAGCTTCCTTTGACGATGAGCTTGAATACGAGATAGGCTCCGCGATAGCGGACGAAGTGACGGCGCAGGGCGGCAACTATTTTGCCGGCATTTGCATAAATCTGCTCAGAAATCCCCGCTGGGGCAGAGCGCAGGAAACTTACGGCGAAGACCCTTATCTGCTCTCTAAAATGGGCTGCGCAATAACGAAAGCCGTGCAGGATAAAGGCGTTATTGCCTGCCCCAAGCATTTTGCGGTTAACAGCATCGAAAACATACGCTTTGACGTTGACGTGCAGTGCGACGAGAAAACGCTGCACGAGGTTTATCTGCCCCATTTCAAAGCCTGCGTCGACGCGGGCGCAATGTCGATAATGGGCGCTTACAATCTTTTCAGAGGCGACCACTGCTGCGAGAGCAAATATCTGCTCAAAGACGTGCTTCGCTGTCAGTGGGGCTTCACGGGCTTTACGATTTCCGACTTTCTTATGGGCGTGAGAAGCTCGTCAAAAGCGCTCAAAGCGGGGCTCGACATCGAAATGCCTCAAATCATGCATTACGCGGCTCTTCCGCTCGACTTAAAGAGGGGCAAAATAAGCGAAGAGGATATTGACAACTCTGTTGAAAGCATACTGAGAGGTCTTATCAAAATAACGCCCAAAATGAACAGAGCGGCGAAATTCACAGTGTGCAGCAAAGAGCATACGGCGCTTGCCGAAAAAGCCGCTCTCGAGGGAACGGTACTGCTCAAAAACGACGGCATTTTGCCGCTTGAAAAGCCTAAGAAAATAGCTGTTATCGGCAGATACGCAAATAAAATCAACGTCGGCGACCACGGCTCAAGCTCCGTTTCGGCGCCTTATACCGTTACGCCTTACGAAGGTCTTTGCAAAATTTACGGTCGTGAAAACGTGGTGCTTTGCGAGGGAGAAACGCTTACCCCGAAAGAAACCGAAATCAAAAAATGCGATGCGGTCATAGTCTGCGTGGGCAGCGATTACAAGCAGGAGGGCGAAAATTTAGCCAACTTCTCAAAGAACGACGCCGTGCAGCAAAAGGGCATGGGCGGCGACAGATATTCGCTGAGGCTCCCCGACGAAGACGTCGCTCTCATACGCCACGCCGTTGCGAGCGTCGGCAACGTGATAGTTAACATTAACGGCGGCAGCGCTTATATCATCGACGAATGGGACGGCAGCGTTTCGGCAATTCTTCACTCGTTTTACGGCGGCATGGAGGGCGGCACCGCTCTTGCGAAAATAATTTCGGGCGAAGTAAATCCCTCGGGTCATCTGCCCTTCACAATGGCAAAGAGCGAGGATGATTATCCGCCGTTCCTTTTCCCCGGCGACAAAACGCTCAAGATAGAATACGGCTATTATCACGGCTACACCCTGCTTGATAAAGAGGGCAAAAAAGCGGCTTATCCCTTCGGCTTCGGGCTTTCTTACACGGAATTCGCGTTCGGAGAACCCGCTGCCGAAGTTAAGGACGAAACGGTGGACATAACTCTGACCGTTTCAAACGAAGGCGAAAGAGACGGCAAGGCGGTTGCGCAGGTTTACGCCGGAGCGAAAAACGGCGACCATCCGCTGAAACTGCTCAAGGGATTTAAGAAGATTTTTGTGCCCGCCGGCGAAAGCGTTAACGTGACCGTTTCCGTTTTGAAGGACGACCTTAAATTTTATGACCCCGAAACGAAGAGCTTTTACGCAGAGAACGAATACGTATTCTACGTTGGCAAAGACAGCGAAGAAGCGATGAGCAGAAAAATTGAAGTAAAGATATAAAAGGTGAAACGCCGGAGCTTAAACCGCTCCGGCGTTTCGTAGGAAGTAATGGTATTTAAAAATGAGGTAACGTCTGTTTAAAAGTATTCTTATTCAGCGAAACAAGAATTTTGAAAGCGCATAATAAACTGCTGCCGAGCCGTCAGGTCGAAGGCTTCTGCTTTTTCGTTTTTACGGCAAAAGCGGCAATTCCCGCTCCGAATAAAATGCCCAGTGCGGCGGCGAAAGCAATGTTTCCGGTTGTAAAAACGGAGCCGGTAACCGCGGCGTCGGAGCCTGAGTCGGTTCTGTAATAGACGGTTATAACGTCCTCGCTGTCGGCGCTGTCCGATTCGCTGCCGAATGCATAAGCCTCGTCGCTGCCGAACAGGTGAATGCCCGTGGTATATCCCGAGGGCACGTCTTTTTTGCCTGCAACGGCAATAATCGAATTTGCCGAAATCGGCGGTAAAG
>CAJOLX010000026.1:0-3009 GCA_905235625.1 uncultured Clostridia bacterium | reverse complement strand
TCAAGGCGCGTGCCGTCGGAGCCGCCCGAAAAAGCGTTAAATTCTCCGCCCTCAACAGCTTTATAGTAAACGGAGTTATTCGTTACGCCTAATTTTTCGCCCTTTTCGTTGAAAACGGTGACGCTGTTTTCATCGTAATCGTAGCTGTCGTCCGCATTCATAAGCGCAAGGTCCGAAACGGCGTCGCTCCTGTCATTTGTAGTTTTATATCCAAGGTAAACCGTGCCGCCCTCGGAGCCTTTGCCCGAATTAAGGTCGGCATTTTTGCCTTTTACCTTTAAAATCGTGTAGCCTTCAAGCGCCTTTTCGGCCTCTTCCGCATTTGAGCCTACGCCGAGTTTAACCTCGCTTATATATTCGGCAGTGTCGGCGGCAAAAGCCTGCGCGGGTAACTGCTCGGCAATGAGCAAAAACGTCAAAAGCGCAAGAAAAGCAGCGTAGAGCTTTTTCATTATAACGTCTCCTTGCTTTCTTACATTTGTATTTTAAGACATAGAGAGTGACAAAAGGGTGACAAAATTAAATTTTCGCGCGCAATTATCAATTCTCCGCCCTCAAGTTTGTTGACATAATGCAATTAAATTGATAATATATAGTGGTGATTTCGGATAATTCGGTATAAAAATTCATGACAGGCAGGCGGTAAAAATGTCATTACTGCAATATATAAATATTTCAATCGAGCTTTGGGGCGCCCTCTTTTGCCTTGTTGCTCTCGCTTCAGTTCTCATCACTCAGGGCTTTGACAAAAAGAGCTCGAGGATGATCGCAAACCTCATGATCGCGTCCGCCCTGCTCATGATAAGCGACTCACTCGCCTGGATGTTCAGAGGGCACGCAACGGAGGCCGGCTACTACATAGTGCGCATATCCAATTATTGCGCGTTCTTTTTCGGCCTTTTGATTATGCCGCTCGTTGCCGAATACGTTTCTCACCTTATATACAAGGGCTCCGGCATATCCGGGCTTTTCTGGGAATACATCGAATGGTTTCTGTTTATTTTCGGAGCAGTCGTGCTGACTGTGAACATCTTTCACCCGTTCATCTATACGTTTGACGACGGCAACACTTATTACAGGCTCACTTTCGGCTTCCTGCCCGGTCTGCTGGCGTTTATCGGCATAGTCGCAACGCTGGGCGTAGTGCTCGAATATCTCAAATATCTGCAAAAATACGAGAAATTCGCCGTTGTGACTTTCCTCCTGCTGCCGCTTGCGGCGGTCGTTTTGCAAACGTTCCGCTACGGAATTTCGTATGCGAACATCGCGCTCGTTATTTCCGCTTTGATACTCTTTTTCTCATATATCGCGGATTATTCAAGATACGTTGCCACGAGAGAAAAAATATTGACCGAAGAGCGGCTGCGGCTTGTCAATCAGCAAATTCAGCCTCACTTCATTTTTAACACGCTGTCGGTCATAAGGCATCTTTGTTTGAGCGCGCCGGAAGAAGCCGCACAGGCGATAAACGAATTTTCGGGCTATATGAGAAGCTGCACGGACTTTCTTAACGAAACCGAGTGCATAGACGCCGAGCGTGAGCTTGAGCTTGTGAAGCACTATATTTTCCTTGAGCAAAAGCGTTTCGGCACGAGCATTTCGGTTGAATATTCCATTGAAGACACCGACTTTCTCGTTCCGCCGTTTGCCATACAAACCTCTGTTGAAAACGCGATTAAGCACGGCCTTCGTTCATCCGTTATAGAAAACGGCAAAATAAAAATCTCCACCTACAAAGACGGCGAAGACCACGTGGTTGAAATTGAAGATAACGGCGCGGGGTTTGACACCGCCATTCTTAAAAACGAATCAAAATTTCACGTCGGCATCAGAAACACGCAGGAGCGCCTTAAGCTCATGTGCAGCGGCGATTTGCGCATTGAGAGCGAACCCGGCGAAGGCACTAAAGTAACGATGACGATTCCGTCCTGAGAGAAGGTAAACAATGAAAATTCTAATAGTTGACGACGAAAAATACCTCTGCGAGGATTTGCACGACGCGCTCGAGCGTGTCTCTCCCGGCAATGAATACGCCTACGCAAACGAATATGAATCCGCAATGGAGCAAATAAAAACGCAGAGCTTTGACATAGCGTTTCTCGACATTCAGATGCCCGGCAAAAACGGACTCACTCTCGCCGAGGATATTAAAAGGCTCAAGCCCGAAATCAACATCATCATGGTGACAGCTTACGCGCAATACGCTCTTGACGCGCTCAAGCTCTTTGTCAGCGGCTACATTCTGAAGCCCGTTATGGATGACGAGCTTAAAGAAGCGCTGAGCAACCTGAGAAACCCCGTTGAAACGGCGGGCAAACGCCTTAAAGTGAAATGCTTCGGCAACTTTGAGGTTTTTGAAAACGGCAAGCCGTTCCCGTTTAAGAGAAAAAAGGAGAAGGAGCTTCTGGCATATCTTATCTGCCTTAAAGGAGCGTCCGCCTCAAGGGGCGAAATCTGCGCCTCCATCTTTGAAGAATCGGACAATATCAGCCGCGATTATTCATATCTCAGAACGCTCGTTTCCACTCTCAACAGCGATTTGCAAAAGCTGGGCTACGACGGAGTTTTTTTGCACAGCAACAACACCTATTCCGTAAACACCGCCTTGATTGACTGCGATTATTACAATTTCCTAACCGGAAAAGCCGACAAATCCGACAGCTACAGCGGCGAATTTATGAATCAATACAGCTGGGCGGAATCGTATATTTATTCGCTTGAAAATTATTGACAGAACTGAAAAATCGACCCGTCGCGCGGAAAACCGTTCGGCGGGTCGATAATTTTTGCAAATATTGATTTAAGGCGTTAAGTTAAGCGGCGTCAACGGGAGGAAGGAGCAGAACGAAAATGTCTTCAAAAACGTCAAGAAGCCTTATAATTACGTCTTCGATGGCGTCCCACCAGCTTTGAAGTGACCCCAAAAAGTTAGACAAAGTTTTTAATAAAACCTTGTGCAAACTGAATATTAAGCAGCAACGATGGCTTGAGATCTGTGTTGAGCAGGTG
>CAJOLX010000025.1 GCA_905235625.1 uncultured Clostridia bacterium | reverse complement strand
GAATAGCAAAGACCGGCTACACGCTCGCAGGCTGGACCTACAGCGACGGCACCAACACTTACAGCGAAGGCGACAATATGCCCGCTGCAAACCTTACCGCAACCGCTCAGTGGTCAGCCAACACCTACACCGCAACCTTCAACGTCAGCTACAACGGCGAAACCACTCAGTACACCACCGTTGACGCTCAGTACGGCGCTGAAATCGAAATGCCCGCTCTTCCCTCCGAAGAAGGCTACAGCTTCAGCCCCTGGTCACCCGCAAGCACCGTTATGGATGCAGAGGGCAAGGTTTACACAACCACCAAGACCGCTAACATTTACACCGCAACGTTCACCAACAGAAATAACGGCACCATAGGTTCCGATTCGTTTGCTTACGGCGCAGTAGTTACGTTCCCCGCTGCTCCCGGCGTAACCGGTATGGACTTCACGGGCTGGCAGCGCAGCACCGACGGCGGATTTATCGCTGACGGAGCAACCGAGTACATGCCCGCTTCCAACGTAACCTACAAGGCTGTTTACGAGGGCAGATCTCACACCGTTACTTACTATGTTGACGATGTTCTTTACACCACCGACACAGTCAATTACGGCGCTGTCATCAACACCCCCGCTTACACCCCCGCAACCGGCTATTCATTCTCAGGCTGGCAGAACGTTCCCGAGACAATGCCCGATGAGGACATCTCCATCTATGCCACCACCTCTATCAACAGCTACACCATCACTTATCAGCTTGATAACGGTGAAGCAGATATAGTTGATACCTACGTTTACGGCGCAGCCGTTACCGCTGCCGCAGCTCCCACCAAGGAAGGCTACACCTTCACCGCTTGGGACGGTCAGATCCCCGCAACGATGCCCGCAGAAGATATAGTTGTTACCGCTCTTTGGGCAATCAACAGCTACACCGTAACCTATCATCTTGATAACGGCGAAGCAGACGTAGTTGACACCTACAATTACGGCGAAGCTATCACTGCTCCCGCTCCTTCAAAGACCGGTTATGATTTCGCAGGCTGGTCACCCGCTGTGCCCGTCACCATGCCCGCAGGCAACCTTGAAGTGACCGCTCAGTGGACCGTACAGCAGTACACCCTTACTTATCAGACCCGTGACACCGCCGAAGGCGCATGGGCAAGATTCGGCTCTGTAGTTACTCTTAACTACGGCGACGAAATCACTCCCGCCGCTCTTAAGACTCAGACCGGCTGGACTTATTCCGATTGGTCAACCGATCCCGATTCAGCAGTTGCTCTGCCGCAGACTATGCCCGCACAGAACATCGTAGCTTATTCGACCGGTACCAAGAACGTTTACACCGACACATGGTATGACATTGACGGCTCGGTATTCGCGCAGCGTCAGGTAACCTTCGGTGACGAAATTCCCGCAATCACTCCTCCCGAGCACGTTGGTTATGACAATCCTTATTGGACTCCCAGAATGACCACTCAGCCCGCTGAGGACGTTGACTTCCACTATGCAGCCGCTGCAGGCGCCGCAACCTACAGCCTCATCTACAGAGTTGAGCAGCTTGACGGCACCTATGCTGACGAAACCACAGTTATCGACAGCACCAGCAATGCTACGATTACCGCGACCAACAGCCAGAAGCAGAGACAGGGCTTCACTCTCAACGAGAATGATTCCGTGCTCTCCATCACTGTTGCTCCCGACAGCTCTTCAGAGCTCATCATCGTATTCGACCGCAACACCTACAACCTCACCGTTGTTGACGCTGCCGGCACGACTACAGTTCCTTACCTCTATGAGGCTCCCGTAACCGAGCCCACAGCATCCGCAAGCGAAGGTCAGGCATTCGCAAACTGGGTTTACACCAGAGATTCCAATGGCGCTGCCATTTCCGCTCTGCCCGCAACGATGCCTGCTTATAACTTCACTGCTACCGCTCGTTACACCACCAACAGCTATAACCTTACTCCTTACGTTGACTATGCTGACGGAGAAGGCTACGTAGCTCTCACCGCTGTTTCTTATGCATACGGCGCAACCGTAGCCACCGTTGCTCAGCAGAGCAAGACCGGCTACACCTTCAACGGCTGGTATGCCGACGAAGAGCTCACCGTTCCTTACGTATTCGGCGGCGCAATGCCCGCGTCCGACGTTAACATCTACGGCGCGTTCACTGCAAACACCTACACCATCACGTTCATTAACGACGTTACCGGCGAAACCTTCGATACTCAGGAATATGCTTACGGCGCAGCCGTTACCTATCCTCAGGCTCCCGAAAACGCAGGTTACAACTTCACCGCTTGGTCGCAGGTTTATGCCACCATGCCCGCTGAGAACGTAACCGTTCGCGCATACTACGGCACCGGCTCGTTCAGCGTAACGTTTGACGTTGACGGCGTAACCACCGTTAAGAACTTTGCTTACGGCGCTCCCGTAGTTGCCATAGCAGATCCCGTTAAGGTCGGCCACACCTTCGCAGGCTGGTCACCCGCCCTGCCCGTCACCATGCCCGCAGAGAACATCACCGTAACCGCAACCTGGACCGTAAACAGCTACGAAGTAACCTTCATCGCTGTTGACGGCGACGAAACTGCTTACGCAGTGATCGCGGACGTTGAGTTCGGCAGCGATATCGCGGCTCCCGAAACCGATCCCACCAGAACGAACTATGAGTTCCTCGGCTGGAAGGTAGCAGGCACCTCCGATTCCGCTATCGTAACGTTCCCGTACGCTCTTGACGGCGAAGGCATCACCTTCGTAGGCGTTTGGGCTCAGGATACTTCCGCTATCCGTGTTCAGAACGTTGTAAGAGTTACTACTCCTTACTATCAGAAGCAGGTTGCCGAATATGATGTTTACATCAACGAGCCCGCTTATAAGGTACATCTTACCGACGGCAGCAACACCTGGACCTTCAGCAAGGGCACGTTCTACAATGCTCCCGAGCTTTCCGGTGTTTCCAACATCCGTGTTGACGATGAGACCGGCCTCGAAGTTTGGACCGTTCAGGTTTCCTTCGCAGAGGCTGAGAACGCATACAAGGCTTATGTAACCACAGTTGACTTCTATGAAGAGACTGAGGAGCAGGGCTACGTATTCAGCGTAACCTACGATGTAAGAGACGACGAGATCATAGCCGATGAGTGCCAGATCATCTCCGTTGAAAACATCGAGAAGGTCGTTCGCGGCGATACCATCGTTTGGACGGTACACACTGTCGGCAACGTATCTTACCTGAAGTTCAACTACAGCTATACTCAGAGAGACGGCACTACAAAGACCTTCAACGTTCTTTGCAGACGTGACGCGCAGGCTGAGAACACCACCGTTACCCGCGAGCAAGACGGCTCACTCACCTGGACGTTCGAGCCCAAAGTGACCTATAGCTGCAATGATCCCAGAGTCACTCAGCAGTGGGTACTCTACTATAAGACCGGCGCAACTTCCGAATACATCCCCGTAAACGAGGAGAACCCCGTTAACGTGCTTGTATGCTACGACGAAGCCGCTACCGTGGACACCGCCGAAGGATACGACAAGTATTCAATCGTAAGCGCTGTTCCCACCTCGGGCACCGTAGCAAGCGGCAGCCGCGACGTTATCACCATAGTGACTACCGACGACTGCGATAAGGTTCGCGTAACTGTTGACGGCAAGAGCACCACCTTCCAGACCACCACTAAGAGCAACGTCTCCTACAGTGATGCAAACGGTCTGAGAACCTGGCTCATCAACTACAAGTACGCAGCTTCCGCAGGTCAGTACACTGTATCCTGCCAGGCGCGCGGCGCATCCTGGCGTGAAGAAGTGACCTACAACATCGTTATTTCCTAACGGAATAACCTGTCGTAAAGTTACGGATATCACAAAATAATAAAGCCCCGGAGAGGTTCGCCTCTTCGGGGCTTTAAGCATGCTTTGGCTGTGAGCTTGCGATACGCTTGCGGTGAGTTTGCGGTGAATTTACGGTGAGTTTGTGATAACGCTTTGCTCGCAGCAGCCGCATTCATTCAACAGGGCTTTGTTTCCGTTTGTCGCTTGCTTTCATCAAGCGACGCAGGGCAAAATTCCTCGATTTGCGCTTTATGATACTGCGATTTCGCGCATATCAGACGCAATATTGCAAGTGATTTCGCGACAAAAGCCTATAATTCAACTTGCATTTTCGTGATTTATACGGCGACGTTTTTGTGAATTTAATCACTTTAAATTAAAAGGCCGATTGATTTTCTGCAATCAATCAGCCTTTTCCGGTTATATTTTTTGCCGTTTAGTCTTTATCGGCAAAGCTTTTTGGTTCGATTTTTGCTTTCAATCGAGCGGGATTTCTACGTAAGAGTTTTCGATATCGGCGCCCATATATTTGCCGTCGGCAAAATATCTGGCTCTGAGCACGACCTTATCGTCATATACCGATATTATATATCCCTGGCCGTCGGTTGAGTTTTTGCCGTGATTGATAACGCCTATCGTGGGCAGAGAAATCGCCTTGAAAGCGCCGTAATCCTCATAGTTATATTTGCTCACGCCGTAGTGCAGGTGGCCTGTGATGAAAAACACGTTTTTATATTTTTCAAAAATCGCTTTGATTTCGTCGGACTGTTTGCCCACGGAGCCTCTCCATTGACCTTTGCCGAGCCAGGTCGTCGGCAGGCCGTTCATGCGCTTTAAGGTTTGGTGATTTAAAACGAAAACGGGCTTTCCGTTGCAGGCGGCGATTTCTTTATCGAGCTTTTCAAGCTGCTTTCTGCCGATATAAGAGCTTTCAAACGACGAACGGTCGGCGCCCATCATTATGAATTTGTAGGAATTTATTTCGTGAGTGAAAAAGTAGCGCTTGTCATTGCCCGGCACTCCGCCCGGCACGCTTTTAAGAAAAGAATTAAATCTCTCGAGCTGGCTGTGATAATGCCTCACTCTTATATCGTGATTGCCCGAAACGGCAATCAGATTTGAAAACTTGTCGCTGACTGAGCCGAAAATATCGGCTGCCATTTCAAATTCAACTCTCTTGCCGTATTCGCAAATGTCGCCGAGCAGCAGCAGAGCGTCCGCCTTGCCTTTCATATTTTCAAGGTCGCGGCATGCTCCCGTGATCCTCGCCGAGCGCAGGGGAGAAATAAACGAGATTTGCGGGTCGCCCCACGCAATCAGATTGAGGTTGGCGCTTTCGTCAAGCACAATGGGGTCGTCAGCGGCAGGCTCCGGTATGCTCACCGTGCCGAGAGCGTCTTTCATTTTTTCAAGCGTCATCATAAAACCGCCTCCTTTCTTTCACAAAACAAAACAGGGAGCTTTATCGTAAAACGGTAAAACTCCCCGTAATGACTTAATTTAAAATCAGAACATGCCTTTAACGCCGGAAACGAAATCACCGAAGGGAACGCCGGCAAAGAGAGCCTTAACGATATCAACGATACCGCCGAAGAGTGAGCCGTAATCAACGCCCTTTATGGATTCCCAGATAAGGCCGAGGAAATACTTAACGTAACCGAGCGCGCTGTAATCGCCGTTGTGGGGGCAATGAGCAACGTGATAATCATAAGCTTCTTTGGTTGCGAAGCTTTCGCCGCAGCCGCCGTCCTTATAATCGTCGCCGGTGTAGGGGCAGGTCACGTAGTGGCCGTTGGTGAAGTTGTAAGCAGCCATGTGAGCAGCATAATCTTCTTCGCTGTTGAAGGTTTCGCCGCAATAAACACACGTAGTCTGCCAGCCTTCGGTGCGGTCAAATGCGCTTGCCATTACGGACATAGCAGAGCAGATAAACAACACTGCAAAAAATACGGAAAGAACTTTCTTCATTTTTGTACATCCTTTATCACAATATTTGGTGTTGGTACACCTTCAAAACCCATTTTACCACCACAGATATGGGGTGTCAATAAATTATTCACAAAAAGTTTAAAAAAATAAGCGCAAAATTTCGCTCCCGAATAAAGGGTTTTTGCAAAATTGCGGAGTATATACTTAATGTAAGGAATTTTTAGGGGGTGAAGCCTTGGACAGCATAAGAGAAGAATTGTATGAAGCGGAGAAAGCCGTTTTATCGCCTCGCGCCGCTCTTTCGTGCAACACAAAGGGCAGGCTTACGCCCGAGGAAGAGAGCCCGTTCCGCACCGAATATCAGCGCGACCGAGACAGAATAATCCACAGCTCCTCTTTCAGGCGCTTAAAGCACAAAACGCAGGTTTTTCTTTCGCCCGAAGGCGACCATTACCGCACGAGGCTCACTCACACTCTTGAGGTGTCGCAGATTGCCCGCACAATAGCGAGAGCGCTTCGCCTTAACGAGGATTTGACCGAGGCGATTTCTCTGGGCCACGACCTCGGGCACACTCCTTTCGGCCACGCGGGCGAGAGGGCGCTGAATTCCGTTTGCCCGGGCGGCTTTCGCCACTATTCTCAAAGCCTGAGAGTGGTCGATATGCTCGAAAAAGACGGCAGAGGGCTCAATCTGACCTTTGAAGTGCGCAACGGCATAGAGAGGCACACAAGCGGCGAAAGCGCCGAGACCCTTGAGGGCAGAATAGTGCGTCTTGCCGACAGAATAGCTTATATAAACCACGATATTGACGACGCGATCACAGCCGGCATAATGAGCGAAAACGACATTCCGATAGAGATAAGAGACGTGCTCGGCCACAAAAAGAGCGTAAGAATCAACACCCTCGTTACCGACTGCATCAAAAACAGCGAAGACGACATCTGCCTTTCGCCCGAAACGGATATGGTTTTCGGAATGCTGCACAATTTTATGTTTGACATGGTTTACACCAACCCCGCCTGCAAGAGCGAGGAATCAAAGGCGGAGCAGATGATAAAAACGCTTTACGAGCATTTTTCAAAATATCCCGAAAAAATGCCGGAGCTTTACACGGGGATAGCGAGCCGCGAGGGCGCGGAAATCGCTGCCTGCGATTATATAGCCGGCATGACCGACGGCTACGCCGTGAAAATATTCAACGATCTTTTCATTCCGAAATCATGGAGCTTTTTCAATGACTGACAGAAAAAAGAAAAATTTCATATCGGCTCTTGCCGCTCTTGCGCTCACGTTCGCCGTCTGCGCAGTGTTTGCGCTTGTGGGAACGGCTGAGGAGAGGGACACCTCCGCGGTTGAAACGACCGAGAGACCCTCGAGCGTTGCGGAAACGGAGGAGCCGGCTGAGCAAAGCGAAAGCAAAACAGGCCGCGAAGCGAGGACTACAACGCAGAGAGAGAGCCGCACGAATCCTTACCGCACAACCGAAACAAGCTCTCAGAGCTCATCCGATAAGGAAACGGCGACCACGGCGAGCGAGAATAATTCCGTGAATGAATCGGAAATTTCTTCAACCGGCAGAAGCAGCCTCACGGGCGTGCAGAGGGATTATAACCGCACCTCGTATTACGCCGCTTCAAAAAGCCGCGACGAAGCGACTTACACAACGGTGAATACCGGCATGCCGGAGATTACGAGCGAGCTTTACGCCGGCGCGGACGCGACTCTGCCCGAGGATTGGAGCGGATTTTCGTTTGACTTCACCACCATTCCCACGGAAACGGGGGAGAGCGAGGAGCGGGAAGCCGCAGAGGCGGAGGATTCATTTCCGTATAGGAAAGCGGCTGTCGCTTTCGGAGTTGCCGCGGTGTTATTGATTCTTTCGGGCGCGGCGTTTGCGCTGTGGTATCTCAAGGAAGAAAAGGCAAAGAAAGAGCAGCAGGATCTGTATAAATTTTAATAAAATCCGAAATCAAAACGGCGAAGGGAGTGAGAGGAATGGCAATCAGCAGAGATTTTATTCAGGACCTGCACGACAGGCTCGACATTGAGTCCGTCGTTTCGTCTTACGTCACCCTCTCGCGAGCGGGCAGAAACGTTAAAGGCCTTTGCCCGTTTCACAACGAAAAGACCCCGTCGTTCACGATTTTTCCCGACACGAAGTCGTTTTACTGCTTCGGCTGCGGCGCCGCGGGCGACGTGATAAGCTTCATAATGCGCATTGAAAATCTCGATTACGTTGAGGCGGTCAAATTCTGCGCCGACCTTGCGGGGGTTTCAATGCCGGATGAAAACTATGACGATTCGCTGGCAAAACGCAGGGTGAGAATTCTCTCCGCAAACAGGGAAGCAGCCAAATTTTTTAACGCTCAGCTTATGGCGGAGAAAAACCGCAAAGCTCTCGATTATTTTCTCGACAGGGGGCTTACCCCGAATACGATACGCAAATTCGGGCTCGGCTACGCGCCGGACGATTGGCGGCAGCTCACGGATCACCTCAAATCTCTGGGATTCGGCGAGCAGGAGCTTGTGCTTGCGGATCTCGCAAAACGAAGTCAGAAGGGGACGGGCTGTTACGATTCGTTCAGAAACAGAGTGATGTTTCCGATAATCGACGTCAGAGGCAACGTAACGGCGTTCGGCGGCAGAGTTATGGATGATTCAAAGCCGAAATACGTTAACACCTCCGACACTCCGGTTTACAAAAAAGGCTCGGGCGTTTTCGCTCTGAATTTCGCAAAAAACAATCCCGGCAAAACGCTGATACTCGTTGAGGGCTATATGGACGTTATAGCGCTTCACCAGGCGGGGTTTGACAACGCCATTGCGTGCCTCGGCACGGCGCTCACGCAGGAGCAGGCAAATCTGCTTTCGAGATACGCCGACGACGTGCTCATTTGCTACGATAACGACGAAGCGGGCAGAAAGGCTACTCAGAGAGCCCTTGATATACTCGGAAACACGAAGCTCAGGCTAAAGGTCATTAAAATGGAGGGCGGCAAAGACGCCGACGAAATAATAAGGACCTACGGCAAAGAGAGG
The DNA here is from genome assembly GCA_905235625.1 of uncultured Clostridia bacterium. Classification (GTDB taxonomy): domain Bacteria; phylum Bacillota; class Clostridia; order Oscillospirales; family Acutalibacteraceae; genus CAG-177. The sequence continues at coordinate 13,199 of CAJOLX010000025.1, read as the reverse complement.
TTTGCCTCGCTCATTTCGGGAGCGTCCAACGAGATAGAATACGCTTTGGCGGCGCTCAGAACGAAATATGACGTGACGACCGACGACGGCAGGCTGCGCTACATGACCGACGCCGCGGACGCGCTCGCGGGCGAGAGCGGCATAGGGATAGACCTTTACGTAAACCGCCTTGCGGGGGAATTCGGAGTTAATCCGCAATCGCTTTACGCTCAGATAGAGCAGTCAAAAAAGCGAAAGAAAAAGAAGCGGGAAACAGAGAAAAAGGCGCGCGAAATGGAAGAGCTTCAAAGCAGCTTTTCGGACAGAAGCAATCCCGAAAAGAGGGGCAACATAAAGGCGGCGCGAGCGGAGGAAACTCTGATAAGGTCGCTTATGAGAAACCCGGATTTTTACCCGAAGCTGAAGGATAAATTTTCACCCGACGACTTTGTTACCGACTTTAACAAGCGGGTCATGGCTCACCTCATAAGCCTCATCGAGAGCGAAAGCCCGACGGAGCCTTATATGTTTAACGAAAGCTTCTCTCCGCAGGAAACGGACAGCATTTATGAAATGCTCAGAAGCGGCGGCGAGCTTGCCAACAGCCTTAAAGAGTGCCTCGACTGCATTGAAACGATAAAAGAAGAAAAAAGCAGGGCGGGCATGAAAAAGGCTTCCGATATGACGGACGACGAGTTTGCCGGAGCGTTTGACATGCTCAGAGAGAAAGACAAAACAAACAAAAAGAATAACAGAAACAACGTTTGACACGGCAAAACGCAATATAAAACGTAATATAATAGGTATATATTATTATAAAAATAACTAAGATAAATAAACGGGGGAACACCAATGGAAAACACCGATAAAAGACAACCGTTCAAGGCTCTGATCGAAAAGGGCAAAGCAACAGGCCAGCTCACCGCGCAGGATATAGACACCGCCATTCTCGAGATGAACATCGAGATGGAGGCTATTGACAAGCTCTATGAAACGCTCGAAAACGAAAACATCAAGATAGTTGACGATATGGTGAGCGGCGACCTTGAGGATTTTGACCTTGACATACCCAAAACCGCCGAGATAGGCGCAGTTGAAGACAGCAACGCAAACATTGACGATCCCGTTAAGGTTTATCTTAAAGAGATAGGCAAGGTGCCGCTGCTCACGCCAGAGGAAGAGATCGAGCTTGCAATCAGAATTGCGGATGACGACAAGGAAGCAAAGCAGAGGCTTGCCGAGGCGAACCTCAGGCTCGTTGTCAGCATCGCCAAAAGATACGTCGGCAGGGGAATGCAGTTCCTCGACCTCATTCAGGAAGGCAACCTGGGCCTCATAAAAGCCGTTGATAAATTCGACTACACCAAGGGCTTCAAGTTTTCAACCTACGCCACATGGTGGATACGCCAGGCAATAACGAGGGCGATTGCGGACCAGGCGAGAACGATAAGAATACCCGTTCACATGGTTGAAACTATAAACAAGGTCAAAAAGACGAGCAGCCAGCTTCTTCACAAAAACGGCAGAGACCCCACCATCGAAGAAATCGCGGAAGAGCTCAATATGCCGCGCGAAAAGGTCAGAGACATAATGAGAGTGGCGCAGGAGCCCGTTTCGCTTGAAACTCCCATCGGCGAGGAGGAAGACAGCCACCTGGGCGACTTCATACCCGACGACGACGCGCCGGCTCCGGCGGACGCTGCCTCAATGATGCTTCTCAAAGAGCAGCTCAACGAAGTGCTTGCTACCCTCACGCCCAGAGAAGCGCAGGTATTGAAGCTCAGATTCGGCCTTGAGGGCGGTCATCCGCACACCCTTGAAGAAGTGGGCGCCGAATTCAACGTTACCCGTGAGCGCATACGCCAGATAGAAGCAAAGGCGCTCAGAAAGCTGCGTCATCCGAGCAGAAGCAAAAAATTGAAAGATTATCTTGAATAATATAAAACTGTGTGATATAATAACTGCGCTGTTGGGTGGCGGCGGTTGCTTAAAAAACATAAAAATTACAATTTGTAACGATTTTGTCATTTTTTTAACAAAAAAGTATTGACAACTGTAAATTTTAGTGTTAATATAGTGCCACAGTCAATCAACAAGTAATTGAGAAAGGAATTGATGTAACTATGAAAAAGATACTTGCAGTTCTGCTTGCTATGGTAATGGTATTCTCCATGGGCGCTATCGCTTATGCTGACGACGCTGCTGAGGCCGAGGCTCCTGCCGCTGCTTTCAGCTTTGACAAGATTACCGAGTCCATCAACGGCATCATCAATCAGATCGTTGCTGCTCTTCAGGGCGACATCCTTGCACAGGTTCAGGCCTACATTCAGCAGATCGTAGACGCTATCGAAGGCAAGCTTCCTCAGGCTGACGTTCTCGGCGCAGTTGCTGATTTTGAGAACATTCTCTTCAGCATCCCCGTAGCAGGCGACATCCTCAGCTATTGCAAGAACCTCATCGACACCCTTAAGCAGAAGATTAAGGATCTCTACACCGGTTGCACTGAGACCACCGCTGAAGAGACCGAAGCTGAAGCTCCTGTTGATACCGGTTCTTCTTCCGTAGGCATCGTTGCTTTTGCAGCTGTTTCAGTAGCAGCAGCAGCAGCTTTCGTTTGCACCAGAAAAAAGGAAGACTGATTTAGCTCGCAAATAAATGCTCTGCATCGCAAGATGCAGAGTTTTTTTATGCCCGGGCGCCGAAAGACCCGTCGGCGCGCTTTATCAAAACTCGCAAGGCTTGACTTTACCGGGCTTAAATATTATAATTTTATATATATGCAGAGCGACGGCAATATAGGAGGATGGCTATGAAATCTTTTAAAAAAATTCTTGCTTTGCTTTTGGCTCTTTCGCTTTTGTTTGCTTTTGCCGCGTGCGGCGCCAAAGATAACGATGAGGAAGAAAGCAGAGAAACGGAAACGACCTCCGATGAGAGAGAAGTCAAAACGGAGGTTGCGGCTCTTTTTGACCCCACGGGTCTCGGGCTCGTTAAGCTTAAAAATGACAGAGCGTACGGCTACAACGTGAATTATTACACCGACCCTGCCGAGGTTGCTTCCTTAATAAAGCAGGGCAAAGTTGACATAGCCTCCCTGCCTCTTGAGCTTGCCGCCGGGCTTTATGCCGAAACAAGCGGCGGAATACAGATTCTCGCAGTCAACTCCCTCTGTTATTTTCACGTGCTCGAGAGAGGCAAAAACTCGGTTAATTCCGTAAGCGACCTTAAGGGCAAAACGATTTACGCTTACGGCGAAGGCACGTCCGTTCAGTTCACGATTAACAGCCTTTTAAAGAAGAATTCCATAAATCCCAACAGGGACGTAAACATTAAATACATGGGCTCCGTTGAAGAGGTTGCCACCGCAGCCGTTGACGGCGAAATTGATTTTTGCATCCTGCCCGAGCCGTTTGCGACGAGCGTTGTTTACAAAACGAACCCCGAAATTTATTCAACGTCTGCTGCGGAAGAATCAAGCGAGGCCGACGACGAGGAGCAGACCTCAGAGCCCACGGCTGCGGCTGCTTCCGCAAACGGTATGAGAAAGACTCTGAGTCTCGCGAAAGCGTGGAGCGAATCGGAAGGCTTTGAGCAGGTTTCCGGCTGCGTTGTTGCAAGGAAAGAATATATTGACAATAACCCCGAAATCATAAGCGAGTTTCTCACCTTTGACGAGGTTTCCGTAAACTGGATAAATCTTGCGGCGGACGCCGCTGTGCCGCTCCTTAATCAAGGATTTTTCACCGACAGGGCGCTTGCCGAGGGCTCTATATCCGGCAGCAACGTAAAATATCTTGAAGGCGAAAAAATGGAAGAAGCGGTCGGCAAAACCTTTGACGCCATGCTTGAGGAGCTGCCCGATTTAATCGGCGGCTCGGTTCCCGACAGCGGCATATATTACAAATTGCCTTAAAAATATTTTCGGCAGAATTGAATTTTATAATCCTGTTATGTTATAATAACTTTGCGGCATAATTTGATATTGAACCGTACCGGCGGGCTTGCGTTTTGTTTTGATAAAACGCAAGCTCGACATACGCTTGCATTTTCGTATGGTTCAAATAAGCTCGATGCAAATGCCGCCAAAACAGCGGCTATGCGATTTTCGGGGGCGTAGCTTCGGCTGCGCACTTTTTATTTTTCGGAGGGTATGCAAATGTTAAAGTTTAAGAAAGGTTTATCGGTTATTCTTTGCCTGATTCTCCTTATCGGCACGGTTGCTGTCGGCGGCGGCAGCGCTGCCGGGCTGCTCGGAGAAATAAACGCACAGGCGAGCGAAGAATTTTCCGTAGGCGACACCATATATTTCGGCTCCTATCCGCAAACCGACGTTACCTCTTCGCTCGGCTCCGTTTTGGATAATCAGGGCGGTGAGTGGAAGTCATACAATTACTACAGCGGCACGGGAAATTTAGATGACGGTCAGATGACCGCTTCCGACTATATGCGCTACAAGGATATAACCTTCAACGGCGAAAAATACAGAGGCGTAACTTTTGACCGCTACAGACCCGGCTACACCGGCGGAACGTCTTCGGAATCAGGTTCAAATCAATACGCTCACGGATACGAGGCAGGAAACGTCTATTGGTTCAAATATGAGCCGCTTGAATGGATTGTGCTCGACCCCGAAAGCGGATTTGTTATGTGCAAAAGCATCATTGACAGCCAGGCATATAACAATTACGTTCTCTACAGCGATTCGGAGAATTGGGGCAACAGCGCAAAAACCTATTACGCAAACAATTATTCAAAGAGCAGCATCCGTCAGTGGTTAATTAATAATTTCTATAACGCCGCGTTTTCCGACGTGCAAAAATTAAATATAAAAGCGACCGCGCTTAACAATGACGGATATTGCACCTTGACCGGGCGCACCGGCTATGAAAGATATGACTCGCCGTCAACTAATGACAAGGTTTTCCTTCTCTCTTATGACGAAGTTTTAAACAGCGATTACGGCTTCAACGCATTGCCTTCAAACCCCGACCCTCTCCGCCTTGCAAAAGGAACCGATTACGCAAAGAGTCAGAATTTGGCTTACAACACAGATGCGACATGGCGTTTGCGCACACCCGGCGGCAGCTCCGACACCGCGTGCAACGTAACCAGCGACGGCAATATATACGGCGAATTTCCTATCAAAGCATACACTCTTCACGGCATTCGCCCCGCTTTAAAATTAAAAGATCTTGCGTATGAAGACCCCGAATATTCCGTCGGCGAAAAAATTTATTTCGGCTCCTATCCGCAAACCGACGTCACCTCTTTGCTCGGCTCTGTTTTGAATAATCAGAGCGGCGAGTGGAAGTCTTATAACTACTACGTCGGCACCGGGGAGTTGTATGACGGGCAGATGGCGCCTTCCGATTTTATGCGCTATAAAGACGTGGTTTACAAAGGCGAAAAATACAGAGCTGTTACCTTTGATGACTACAGACCTGCCGCTACCGGATCGACGCCGTCAGTTTCAATGACGGATCAGGACGATAACGGATACATACCCGGCAAAGTTTATTGGTTCAAATATGAGCCGCTTGAATGGAGAGTGCTCGACCCCTTAACGGGTTTTGTAATGTGCGAAACCATCATTGACAGCCAGGCTTATAACAACTATGTTGTCAGAGAGGATTATGATGATTATTGGGGCGACAGCTCAAAAACTTATTATGCAAGCAATTACGCAGAGAGCAGTATCCGTCAGTGGTTAAATGAGGATTTCTACAACACGGCATTTTCCGGCGGGCAAAAATCAAATATAAAGACAACAACGCTCAATAACGACGGATATTTTACGATGTCGGGCCAATCCGGTCTCGAAAGATATGACGCACCGTCAACAGATGACAAAGTCTTTCTGCTCTCTTATTCAGAGGCTTTAAACAGTTTTTACGGTTTCGATTCTTCAAATAATGGAAATGACCCTGCGCGCAGCGCAAAGGGAAGCGATTACGCAAAATGCCAGGGCTTGGATGTGAGCGATTACGAGGGCAGTTATTACGGATGCTCTTGCTGGCGTTTGCGCTCGCCGGCTTACAGCTCCGGCAGCACGTGCCGTGTTTACGAAGACGGCGACATCACGATGACTGTCAACGTCCCTTACACCTACTACGGCATTCGTCCGGCTGTAAAGCTGGAAAATATTAAGTCCGATATTTCGGAATATGCTTTTACATACGAAATTAACGACGGCGAAGTGACGATAACCGGATTCGGCTCGCCCGTAATCGGGGAATTAAAAATCCCGTCCGAAATTGACGGATATCCCGTAACTTCCATTGCCGAAAACGCTTTTGAAGACAACGCCGCCATGACGAGCGTTACCGTTCCCGGCAGTGTAACGAGCATAGGCGACGGCGCGTTCGGCGGCTGCCGAGACCTTACGGACGTTTATTTCAGAGGAACGCAGGAAGAATGGAACGCCGTTTCAATCGGCGAGAATAACGACGCTCTGCTCGGCGCGGAAATTCACTTTACCGAGCACGCGCACTCCTACACGAGCGCCGTCACCAAAGAGGCGACCTGCTCCGAAGAGGGCGTTCTGACCTACATCTGCGTAAAGGGCGACGACAGCTACACAGAAGCTATTGAAAAGCTCCCGCACACTCCCGTGCCTTCAACCGTGCCCGCAACCTGCACCGAGGACGGCGGCGAATATATCGTTTGCGAGGTTTGCGGCGAAACGCTGAGCGTGGAAACCGTTTTGCCCGCAACAGACCACAGCTATGAGAGCTCCGTAACGAAAGAAGCCACCTGCTCGGAAGAAGGCGTAAGAACTTACACCTGCGTAAACGGCGATGACAGCTACACGGAAGCTATAGAAAAGCTCCCGCATACGCCTAAAACGGCGGTCGTGCCGGCAACCTGCGAGGATAACGGAATAGAGTTCACTTATTGCGAAGTTTGCGATTTGATTTTAAGCGAAGTTACAACTATTCCCGCCGTTGAGCACAGCTACTCGGGCGCCGTCACCAAGGAAGCGACCTGCGCCGAAGAGGGAGTAACGACCTACACTTGCTCAAATTGCGGCGACAGCTACACGGAGTCTATAGAAAAGCTGCCGCACACGCCGAAGGAAATTTCCGTGCCGGCAACCTGCACCGATAACGGAATAGAGTTCACTTATTGCGAAGTTTGCGATTTGATTTTAAGCGAAGTTACGAATATTCCCTCCGTTGAGCACAGCTACACGAGCGCCGTCACCAAAGAGGCGACCTGCGCCGAAGAGGGCGTAACAACCTATACTTGCTCAAATTGCGGCGGCAGCTACACGGAAACAATTGAAAAACTGCCGCACACACCCGGAGATTGGGAAACGGTAATTGAGCCGACACAAAGCGCCGCAGGCAAAGCCGAGCTTAAATGCGTCGTTTGCGGCGAGGTTATGTATGAAAAGGCAATACCCGCGCTCGACGTGAGCCCCTCCGTTTCAATTCATAACTACAAATCCTCGCGCACCGAAGATTATCGGGCAACGATAACCTTTACAGCCGACGTTGCCAACGCTCCCTCGGGCGCAAGCGTACATTGGTTCATTGACGGCAAAGACGTTTACACCGGCGAAAGATACACGGTAACGAAAGCGGAAAAAGATTATACCGTGCAGGTTAAGCTTATTAAAGACGGTCAAACCGTTGCAGAAAGCGCAACCGAAACGGTTAAAATCAACAATAACTTCTTCGCAAGACTCGTTGCGTTTTTCAGAAGCATTTTCAACAGTCTGCCCGTATTGACGCAGGGATTTAAAGAAAACTGAACGGTATAAAAAGGCAGCCTCTCCGTTTGGAGAGGCTGCTGAATTTTTATAGGTTTGCATTGCCTTTGAGCAGCTGTTGTGTTTATTTTTTAAGGATATACTCTAATGCGAGAGTATCCTTAATTTTACTCTCCGGGAACGGGAGAATAATCACAAAAGCGCCGCTTTTCGTCCTTGTCCGACATGCGCCTGACAGTGTCATATAAACTGCGTCATATAGATTGGCAGGCAGAATATATCTTCATCTTTTCTGTAATCTTTGGTATATATGAGGTATTTATTCAGAATGCGGGAAGAAAACTTTTCTCCGAACTTATCAATGGAAGTATGCGTTTTGTATCCGGATGATTTAACTTCAACAGGGCAGATTTTGTTTTTTCTCGCAAGCATAAAATCAATCTCATACAGATGCTTTGAGCTCTCTGTCGGAAAGGTGTAGTAGAAAAGTTTGTTGCCGTTTGCCGCAAGCGCCTGAGCAACGGCATTTTCATAAAGATATCCGAGATTTGCCGAAAGATCGTCTGCAAGGAGTTTTTCGTAAATATCGTTTTCCGTAAATGATTTATCCTTAAACATTAACGTTACAAACAGTCCGGTATCGCACACAAACAATTTGAATTTTCCGAGATCTTCAGTTGCCGAAAGCCCGACATTAGGATCATCCGCATGATAAGACGCAAGAACGGTTCCGGAATCGATCATTTCCGCAATAAGCTCAAGAACATCCTCGGTTCTGCTGCTTTTCAAAACGCTTGACACCTGATAACGCGATGCGTTTTTGTTGAGCTGAGCAGGAATGGCGTCAAACAGCTGTGAAATTCTGCCCGTAGGATCGATTTTTCTGAAATCGTTTTCGTAAAGATTCAGAATATCCCGTTTCACGCTGTCAACCTTTTTGAAATTGTTTGTTTCAATATATTCGCCCACTGCCTGAGGCATCCCGCCTATCAGCATATACAGCCTGAAAGAGCGCATAAGTTTTCTGTTTATCTGCTGACCCGCGGGTTTTTTCATATCATACAGCTTTTTAATGAGAGAATTTGTCGCGTTATCTCCGATTGCCCAAAGGAATTCTTCATAATCCATAGGATACATTTTAATCTGTCTTTCCTCGCTGGGAATCAGAATATCTTTGACATTTTTCTTTATTGATATGAGCGAACCCGTTTCAATGTAGTCGTAGCGGCGATCCTTAACAAGGTGCTTAATTGCCTGACGCGCTTTGGGAAAAAGCTGAACTTCGTCAAATATGATAAGCGAGTTTCTTTCCGACAAATCAACCTTAAATATCAGCTGAAGCTGAAGGAAAAAATAGTTGAGATCGGAAAGATCGTCAAACAGATCTTTTACGGCTTTTGAGGCAACGGAAAAATCAATGAGAATATAGCTGTCATATTCGTTTTTTCCAAACTCTTCTGCGACAGTTGACTTGCCGATGCGTCTTGCCCCCTCAATCATCAATGCAGTTTTACCGTCTGATTCGCGCTTCCATTCAAGCAGTTTATCATATATTTTCCTTTTAAAAATCATACGAACAGCCTCCCTCAATATTTTATGCGGCGAAATCCCTCAAATTCTCAAAATTTATATTATGAAAATCCCTCAAATTCTCAAGATTTATATTATGATTATACCTCAAATTCTCAAATTGTCAACGATTTTATGAATCAGGCAGCCCCCGGCAACAGCGTTTTTATTCATTTCTTATCAACGAAGTTTAAAAAAATACACCCAATGAGTGCATTTTTCGGAGCTGAGCAATTGATATTTCGCCGTCGGCATTGCGTAAAATCGGCGCCGTAAATTCCGCCAGAATGCCGAAATTCTCTCACTTTATAGAATTCGGCGCAAATTTTTCTTGTATTCACGTTAATAATATAGTATAATTTCTTTAACTGGGGCGACCCGGAAAGAACAACAACATTCAGGAGGAAAAATGATGAAAAAACTGTTGGCAATTTTGCTTGCGCTCTCTATGCTTGTAGCTTTTGCGGCATGCGGCGCTAAGGATAATGAGGAAACTACCGAGCCCACCGAAGAAATCACCGAAGAAATCAGCGAAGACGTTTCCGAAGAAGCTTCCGAGCCCGAATCCGAAGAGCCGTCATCCGAAGAAGCGTCCGAGCCTGCTTCCGAAACAGAAGCAGAGACCTCATCTGAGGCTGCTTCCGAAGATGCTTCCGAGAGCGAAAGCGAGACCGAAGCTCCCAAGGCTCCCCAGACCAAGGCTGAAATCGTTGAATATTTCAACAATTCCATAAACGAAGTTAAGCCCAAAGCAAAGAAAATCACCCGCAACTATGAAAAAATAACGATTAACGGCAGCCTTACTCTGCCTTCATCCCTCAATACCATTCTTAAAATCCTCGGCGGCGCCGATTCTTTCGTAGGCGGTCAGCTTGAAAAGAACAGCAAGCTCGAGCCCGAAGTGCTTTCGGATAAAAACAAGTTCCCCGTTGAGGACGAAACCTGGTCATCGAAGCTCACCCCCGCCGACGTTAAGAGCGCCACTCTCACCGAGTCAAACGGCAAATACGTTATCACCATCACCACCGTTGACGACGCAAAGAGCGACAGCGTTAAGCACGGCCAGGGTCATGCGCCCAAGGCTCTCAACGCCGTTCTTCCCGGCATTGTTAACGACAATATCCCGAGTGTTGCTACAAGCATGGTCGGCACCGCAAAGATGGGTTATCCCTCAAGCTCCATTAAGGTTGTCATAGACCCCGCTACCGGTCACGTTGAGAAGGCTGATTATTCGCTTAACTGGACTATTTATTTTGACAAAGCCGGTGCGATCCTTCCCTTCACGACCGCATCTTCATACACCATCGATTGGTAATTTCAAGGAGCGCGTATCATGAAAAAAGAAGTATTGGTTGAAACGTCCGCAAGGCACGTTCACGTAACTCAGGAAGCTCTTGAAATTCTTTTCGGAGAAGGCTATGAGCTCACCAAGAAAAAAGATTTATCTCAGCCCGGTCAGTTTGCCAGCAACGAAAGAGTTGCCGTGATCGGCTCAAAGGGTCAGTTCCCCGCTGTTTCAATTCTCGGCCCCGTAAGACCCGACTGCCAGGTTGAGCTTTCGCTCACCGACGCCCGCTCGATAGGCGTTGACGCCCCCATAAGAGAGAGCGGCGACGTTGCCGGCTCGGGCGCATGCAAGCTCGTAGGCCCCAATGGCGAGGTAGAGCTTTCACAGGGCGTTATAACCGCTCAGAGGCACATTCACGCCACTCCCGAAGACGCCGAAAAATACGGCCTTGAGGATAAGCAGATAGTGTCGGTCAAAATTGACAGCGACGGTCGTTCGCTCATTTTCGATGACGTTATAGTAAGAGTAAGCCCCAAATACGCTCTTGCCATGCACATTGATACGGACGAATCAAACGCTGCCTGCGCAAAGCCCGGCATGATGGGCGAAATACTCGCGTAACCTATTATATTTTCAAAGGGCTTTCCCGATTTTTGCTTTCGGAAAAGCCCTTTTAAATCTTTATAAAACACCGAATGCGGAGAAAAATGATGGAAATTAAAGATATTCTTTCAAAATGCGACCACACTCTGCTTGCTCCCGACGCAACGAGAGAGCAGATATTCGCCCTTTGCGACGACGGCATAAAATACGGCGTTGCGAGCGTTTGCATACCCGCTTCTTTCGTTAAAGAGGTTAAGGCAAAATACGGCGACAGCCTTAAAGTTTGCACCGTTATCGGCTTCCCCTGCGGCTACTCCACCAAAGAAGCAAAATGCTTTGAGGCGAGCGACGCGGTCAAAAACGGCGCGGACGAAATAGATATGGTCATAAATATAGGCAAGGTCAAAGACGGCGAATACGACTGCGTTCTTGACGAAATCAAAGCCGTTAAAAACGCCTGCGGCGGCAAGCTGCTCAAGGTGATAATCGAAACCTGCCTTCTGACCGACGGCGAAAAGAAAGAAATGTGCCGCGTTGTGTCGGAGAGCGGAGCCGAATACATAAAGACGTCAACGGGATTTTCCAAAGGCGGAGCAACCTTTGAAGACGTTGAGCTTATAGTAAAAAACGTTGCTCCCGGCGTAAAAGTCAAAGCCGCGGGCGGCATATCATCCATTGAAGACGCCGAAAAATTCATTGAGCTCGGAGCCTCGAGGCTCGGCACGAGCAGAGTTGTGAAAGCGGCAAAGGAGAGGGGAATATAATGGCTGAAAACACTCCGCACATAAATCTTTTAAGCAGCATCGGCTTCGGCAAAACGGTGCTTATGCCCGGCGACCCTCTGCGCTCAAAATACATAGCGGAAAATTATCTTGAAAGTCCCGAGCTTGTAAACAACGTAAGGGGCGTTAACGGATACACGGGCTTTTACAAGGGCGTTAAGGTGTCCGTTATGGCAAGCGGCATGGGGATGCCGTCAATGGGCATTTACAGCTATGAGCTGTTTAAATTTTTTGGCGTGCAGAATATCATAAGAGTAGGTTCTGCGGGCGCTCTTTCGCCCGAATGCGGCCTTCGCGATTTGGTTGCGGGCATAGGCGCCTGCACCAATTCGTCCTACGGCAGTCAGTACGGTCTTGAAGGAACAGCGGCGCCCGTTTGCAGCTATGATTTGCTTCGCTGCGCTCAGGGAGCCGCCGACAGTCTTTCTTTGCCTCTTAAAGTGGGCTCTCTGTTTTCGAGCGACACGTTTTACACCGACGGAGAGGGCAGCGCAGAATGGGCAAAGCTCGGCTGCCTCGCCGTTGAAATGGAGGCGGCGGCGCTTTATCTTAACGCAATGCGCCTTGGCAAAAGGGCTCTCGCCGTTTGCACGATTTCCGACCTTTGCTATGAGCCGTTTGACGCTCTTGACGCCGAGGCAAGGCAAACGAGCTTCACTCAGATGATGGAGCTCGCGCTCGAAACCGCCGCGGCCGCCGACAGCCTGCCGCATCTTGAAACGAGGTGATTTGATTGACGGATAAAGAGCTTGTTCTTATCGCCGCCGAAGCGTCGCGCAAGGCTTACGCTCCGTATTCCGGCTGCAAAGTGGGCGCCGCGCTGCTCGCTCGCTCGGGTAAGGTTTACACGGGCTGCAACGTGGAAAACGCGTCGTTCGGAGCGACCGTTTGCGCCGAGAGAACGGCAGTTTTCAAAGCGGTCAGCGAGGGCGAAACGGAGTTTGAAAAAATCGCCGTCACGGGCACGAGCGAAAAAGGGGATATCGCGTTTTATCCCTGCGGAATTTGCCGCCAGGTGCTATCGGAATTTTGCGGCGAAAGCTTTGAAGTGATCGTTGCGAAAAGCAAAAACGATTTCACGCGCGACACCCTCGGTCAGCTTCTTAAAAACGGATTTTCAATGTAAAAAAACCGGCTTACTCACTTCTTAAAAGTGAATAAGCCGTTATTGTGAAACGAAAACCACGCGATAGTCGCGTGGTTCAAAAAAGGTTATACCGATGAAAAGAACCTCCGAAGAGTGTATAATAGGAAATGACCTGCC
>CAJOLX010000024.1 GCA_905235625.1 uncultured Clostridia bacterium | reverse complement strand
AGTAAAGTATGAGGTCGAGGTAATGAACGCCCCAGTCGATAAGCGCGCCGCCGCCGGAGGAAGCGAAGGTGGTGAAATCTCCGCCGATGCCGGGGATTGAGCGGTGGGCTCTGAACGAAGCGTAAACGTGATAAACCTCGCCGAGCTCGCCCGAGTCGATGAGCTCTTTCACCTTGTTAACGTAGGTGTTGAAGCGGTTGCAAACGCCGATATTGAGCACCTTGCCCGTTTCGTGAGCTACCTTCTGCATTTCGAGCGCTTCGCCGAGCACTCTTGCCGCAGGTTTTTCGCACATGACGTTTTTGCCCGCTTTAAGAAAGTCTATGGAGATTATCGAGTGAAAATCGTTGTGAGTGCAAACGGAAACGGCGTCAAGCTCCGGGTCCGAAAGCAGCTCGTGATAATCGACGACAGCCTTGCCGCAGCCGTATTTTTGAACGGCAGCCTGCGCTCTTTCGGGGATTATGTCGCAAAAATACTTTATCTCCACGTCGGGATTTTTGAGATAAGAGGGAATGTGAGACGCATTCGCTATCGTGCCGCAGCCGATGACCGCAACTTTTGTTTTAGACATAAGTGAACCTCCCGCTCTTAATGTATATCCTTAATATATTAAACCATTATTTAAAAAAAGTAAAGCGTTTGAGCATATTTTCCTCCTGCCTTCGGCAGGCGCCCGGACTTTCGTAAATTTTATGCAATCGGAAATAATTGTCGGCAGAATTTTTGCAAAATGCCTTGAAGAAATCATCGCCGTTTGGTAATATATAAACCGTAATAAGAATTAACCGCGGAGGTATCTTTATGAGAAAATTTCCCATCGGAGTTATTATCGACTCTTTCAGAACCGACACCGAAACTGCCGTTAAAAAAGCGGCGGGGCTCGGCGTTGACGGCATTCAGGTTTACGCCACGAGCGGCGATATGGCGCCCGAAAATATGACCGCCGAAAAAAAGGCGTGGTTCAGAGACCTCGTCTCGGGAAACGGGCTTAAAATATCCGCTCTTTGCGGCGACCTCGGCGGAGGCTTCGGCGATAAAGAGGCTAACCCCGCCAAAATCGAAAAATCAAAAAGAATTCTCGACCTCGCGAAGGAGCTCGGCACCGATATAGTCACAACCCACATCGGAGTTGTGCCGGGTGACAAAAATCACGAAAGATACAAGATAATGCAGGAGGCATGCTTCGAGCTTTCACGCTATGCGGACAGCATTAACGCGCACTTCGCAATAGAAACGGGCCCCGAAACCTCCGCCGTGCTCAAAGGCTTTCTCGACGAGCTCGGCTCAACGGGCGTGGGAGTAAACCTTGACCCCGCAAACCTCGTTATGGTAACGGGCGACGACCCCGCCGGCGCCGTTTATAATCTCAAAGATTACATCGTTCACACTCACGCGAAAGACGGCGTTCAGATTTATTACAAAGACCCCGAAATGGTTTACGGAATAGTCAAGGATTCGCTTGTGACGGGCCCGAGCTTTGAGGAAGTGCCTCTCGGAGAGGGCAGCGTTCCCTGGCAGAAATATCTTGACGCTCTCGAGGATATAGGCTACGAGGGCTTCCTCACGATCGAGAGAGAAGTGGGCGACGACCCCGAGAAGGATATAAGAGCGGCGGTCGAATTCCTTAAAAAGCAGTAAGGAGAAGGCTATGAAAATCGGAGTCAGCAGTTACAGCTTTCAGCAGATGATAAGCTCGGGCGAGCAAACTCAAAAAAGCATAATCAAAATCGCCAAAGAAATGGGCTTTGACGGCATAGAGTTTACCGACCTCAATTGCCCCGACGGCGTTTCCGAGGAGGACTATGCCCGCGAAATCAGAGAGGAATGTGAAAAATATTCTCTCCCCGTTGCGGCTTACACGATAGGCGCCGACCTTCTGAAAGGCGAAGAAGAAATAAAAAGAGTTTGCAAAAAGCTCAACGTCGCCGCAATTCTCGGCGCGCCCGCTCTTCGCCATGACGCGGCGTGGGGCATGCCGAAGGGCGTCGGCTCTTACGAGGGCTTTGAAAACGTTTTGCCCCGCCTCGCTTCGTCCTGCAGGCAGATAACGGAACACGCCCGCTCGCTCGGCATAGTGACGATGACCGAAAATCACGGCTTTTTCTGCCAGGAAAGCGCAAGGATAGAGCGACTTGTCAATGCGGTTGACGACCCGAATTTCGGCGCGCTTTGCGACGTAGGCAACTTTAACTGCGCCGACGAAAACAGCGCCGAGGCGGTGGGCAGGCTTCTGCCCTACATCAAGCACGTGCACGCAAAGGATTTTCACATAAAGAGCGGCAACGGCCCCGACCCCGGAGAAGGCTTTTTTAAATCACGCTCCGGCAACTACTTGAGAGGCGCAATCATCGGCCACGGCGACGTGCCCGTTTATCAGTGCCTTAAAAACATTGTTTCAAGCGGCTACAACGGCTTCGTCAGCGTGGAATTTGAAGGCATGGAAAACTGCCTCACAGGCATAAGAATAGGGCTCGAAAACCTAAGAAAATACGGGGAGAGCATCAAATGACAAAATCCGAGCTTAAATCCCTTATCAAAGCCGGCGAAACGCTCGAGCTTAACGATGAGGCGAGAAAGAAATATTCGGGCAGCTACATCGAGCTGCCGCAGGGAATGACCCACTATGAAATGACGGGCTCGGGCGAAGCGGTGGTGCTCGTTCACGGCTATTCAACGCCTTATTTCGTTTATGACAAGCTCTACGCGAGATTTGCTCAGCTCGGCTATAAGGTGATAAGATACGACCTTTACGGCAGGGGATTTTCCGACAGGCCCGGCGGAAAACACGACCAGGCGTTTTTCGCGACTCAGCTCAAGGAGCTTACGGATAAGCTGCTCGAAGGCGAAAAATTCATACTCGTGGGCACCTCGATGGGATGCGCCGTTTCGGCTTACTTTTGCAAGATGTTTCCGGGCAGAGTGAAGCAGCTCATACTTCTCGCTCCCGCGGGTATGGACACCTTCAAGGCTCCGTTTTACATGAAGCTTTGCGCCGTTAAGGGCGTCGGCGGATTTATATTCAATCTCATAGGCGACCGCGCGCTCATCGGCGGCACTACGGGCGAGCTCTATCACTGCTCCGAAGAAGAAAAGGATTATTACACAAGAAACTTCGCCGAAAGCTGCAAATACAAGGGCTATCTCAAATGCACATTGTCGTCTTTGAGATACACCATTCTCAACACGGCAAAATCAATGGAAGGCTACAGAGCCGTTGCGGAGCAGGGCTTGCCCGTGCTTGCGATTTGGGGCGATATTGACAAAACGATGCCCTACTATCAGCACGAAAGGCTGCTTGAAACCTGCCCTCAAACGGAGCTTCATACCTTCGAAGGCTTCGGCCACATGTTCCTTTTTGACGACGGCAAAAAAACAATGGAAGTTATAGAAGATTATCTTGACAGGTGCAGGGAAGAAAATTAAAAAAAAATCGCACTGTAATTTCAGCGTGGCACAAGCAGCGTCGAAATGAATTGCGCCTGTCGGCGCATGAATTGACCTTCGGTCATGAATTGCGCTGCGTGCATGAATTGCCCTGCGGGGCATAAAGACGCAATTCAAATCACGGCGAAGCCAAATCATGCCGCAAAGCGGCAAATCATGACGGCGCAGCCGTCAATTCATAAAAACACAAGCTGAGATATACGGCGTTTTGATGTCGCTTTTTCACCCTCGTCGCCGCAAGCTTTGTGTCGCTCCGCTGCTCCTCTCTCCCCAAAAAGTCTGCGACTTTTCGGGGACCCCGATTTTTACTTTATTGGGCTTCGCCGAGTCTATCGCCACACCCGGCACTGCGTGCCACCCTCTCCGTGCTTGGAGAGGGCCATTTCACATCTCAGCTTCTTTTAGTAAACCGCTTTTGAATTTAGCAAGCACTAACTGTAATCTTCTCTTATTGTTACCGCTTGCAAGGGCTTTCGTATTAAGATGAAGACGGCGTTTTCTCCGCTCGCAGACAGTATCGCCGATACGGCAAGAGCGGAAAAACGTCGAAAAGCAAAAAAATATAAATTAACGAGCATATAGATTTCGGAGAACAGAAAAGCAAGGTGCGAGGTATAATTTTCGCACCTTGCTATGTTTATCAATATTCTTTTTTTGCTTTGTTCTTCGCTTAATACGGAAGTCCAAGAACTCCACATTATGCGTTGTCGAGTGCCGAATACATCGTCATCATGGGCATAAGAAGCGCAATAATGATAACGCCCACGACGCCCGCCATTACAACGGTGATAAGAGGCGTAAGCGCCGAGGTTACGGCTGCGGTTGAGTCTTCAACTTCCTGCTCATAGTAGTTTGCGGAAGTGTCAAACATTTCAACCAGGTTACCGGTTTCCTCGCCTATCTGCGCCATGTGGCACACCATGTCGGGGAAAATGCCCGTTGCCGCCATCGCTTCGCTCAAAGGAACGCCGAGCGACACGTCGTCTTTGACCTTGGCAATCGCTTCTTCAAAGTAAACGTTGGTCATCGTTTCTTTTACAATGTCCAGAGCGTCAACCATGTTGATACCGGTGGAGAGCAGCGTGCCGAGAGTTCTCAGAGTGGTAGCCGAAGCGCTTTTTACGGTAAGGTCGGCGAGCATCGGTATTTTAAGCATCACCTTGCCTATAACGTGCCTGCCCAAATCGGTTTTTGAAAACCATTTGAAACCCACGTAAAGGCCTATGCCGATTATTGCTATCAGCACGATGTGCCCTTTTACAAATTTGGAAATGTTTGAAATTGCTTTCGTCAGAGCGGGAAGCTCCGTGTCAAGAGAGCCGAGGAAGTCTTCAAACTTCGGCACGAGGTAGGTTACCATGAAAATAATAACCGCCACAACTATGAGTATAAGCATTTTGGGGTAAGAGGTCGATTTCTTGATAAGACCTTTGAGCTCTGCGCTCTTTTCATTTTGCTCCGCAATTCGTGTGAAGGAAACGTCGAGCGAGCCGGAAGCTTCGCCGGCGGCGATCATCGTGGCAAAGGTGTGCGGGAACACCTTGGGGTATTTTTCCATGGATTCCGAAAGCGTAGCGCCGCTTTCAACGCCTTCTTTGCAGCCGACTATCGCTTTTTTGAGCATTTTGTTTTCGGTTTGCTTTGAAAGCATTTCCAAAGCGTCCTTCATGCCCACGCCTGCGTTCAGAATTGAAACCATCTGGCGGCAGAAAACGGAAAGGTCGCGCGCTTCGGGCTTTTTCTCAAGGAAGTTCAGGCTTATTTCCGCATTCATGGCGGAGCCGCGCGCTACGTTCACGGGCGTTACGCCAAGCTGTTTTACCTGGGATATTGCCGCGTCCTGATTGTCGGCGGCAACCGTACCCTTGACCTGCTTGCCGTTGGAGTCTATTGCAGTGTAAGTAAAGGTTGCCATAAAACGTCCATCTCCTTTTTAAAAAATGAGCGGTTATCAGATGATTTTCTTCTCCATCGCGGATCTGTCCTGAGCGTAATAGAGAGCGTTTTCACCCGAGATTTTTCCTCTGATGTAGAGGTCGTAAATCGAATCGTCCATAAGGCACATGCCGATTTTTTTATTGAGAGCTATGGTCTGGGGAATCTGGAAGGTCTTGCCGTCGCGGATATTTGCTTTAACGGCGGGTATGCCGAGAAGTATTTCCGTTGCGACAACTCTGCCCTTGCCCTCAAGCTTCGGTATGAGCTGCTGAGACACTACGCACTGCACAACGTCCGCAAGCTGCGTGCGTATCTGATCCTGCTGGTCGGCGGGGAAGGTGTCGAGAATACGGTCGATGGAAGCGGCGGCGTTGGTGGTGTGGAGCGTTGAAAGCACAAGATGGCCCGTTTCGGCGGCGGATATTGCCGTCTGCATCGTTTCGATATCTCTCATCTCGCCCAGAAGAATTACGTCCGGGTCTTCACGAAGCGCCGCGCGAAGAGCTGCGGCGAAGGTCAGAGAATCCGAACCTATTTCGCGCTGATGAATTATGCTTCTGCCCTTTGAATAGATATATTCTATAGGCTCCTCAATTGTAAGAATGTGGTGGTCGTGCCTTCTGTTGATTTCCTGCACGAGGGAGGCGAGGGTAGTGGATTTGCCCGAGCCGGTGATGCCGGTTACGAGCACGAGCCCTCTCTTTTTGTCGCAAAGGTCAGCAAGCACGGGAGGCAGGCCTAAATCCTTGAGCTCAGGGATTTTATTGTTGAGAATTCTGCCGCATATCGCTACCGAGCTTGTCTGGGAGTAAACGTTCATACGAAGCCTTGCCACTCCGGGCACGGAATAAGCAAAGTCGACTTCTCCGTTTTTCTCGAACGTTTCTTTCATTCTCTCATTCATTATGGAGTAAGCGAGCGGCTCGCATTCCTCGGGAGTGAGATCGGGGGTGCCGTCATAGAGCTGAGTGCAGTTTCCGTCAACTCTGACGGATATGGGGTAGCCTGCGGATATGTGAATATCCGACGCGCGCGCTGCAAGAGCATCTTTGACTATTTGGTCAAATTCGTACATAAAAGTCTCCGTTCTGCATATAAATGTGAGATTAACTCAATTTTATTTTATATCCTTTTGCTAAAAAAATCAATATATTTTTTCTTGATTTTATCTTTGCCGTATTATACAATTTATTCACAGCGAAAAGCGCAGCCGCAATCTCGCTTTTCGCAAAAAAGATCGGAGAAGTGACTGATGAAATATTCGGATTACGTTAACACAAAGCAGGGCTCGGCGTCCCGCTTCAGATTTTCAAACGGCAACACTCTGCCGCTCGTTCAGCTGCCCTTCGGCATGGCGGCGTTTGCCCCGCAGACCTCGGAGGGCAACGTCAGCTGGTATTATCACCCCGAAGACCGCTCTCTCGAGGGCATAAGACTCACCCATCAGCCCTCGCCCTGGATAGCGGATTACGGACCGATGTGCTTTATGCTTCAAAAGGGCTCGCCCGCTCTCGGCGGAGCTGAAAGATGGTCGGGCATAAGGCCCGAAGACGCCGTTTTAAAGCCTTATTATCTCAAATATAACGTTTTGCGTTCCCGCTCCGTTCTGGAGTTTACCCCGACCGTGAGAGGCGCGAAAATAAGAGTTGGCTTTGCCGACGGCGGAGATAATTATTTCACCGTTCACAGCGTTACGGGCAGCTGCGATTTCGGCTTTGATAAAGAGAAAAACACGCTTTTCTGCTCAACGGACGGCTGCTCGGGCGGCGAGCACGAGGGCTTCAGAGAATACATCGTAATAGCTTTTCCCGAGGGCAGCGTTGACTTTGATAAAGTTAAAGTCGGCTCGAAAGAAAACGGCGGAAATTCCGCTTTCGGCAGCAAAGTAACGGGCGAAGAAATCGCGATTTACGTTCCGTTAAAAACTCCGTGCGCCGAGCTTTCGCTCGCAACCTCTTATATTTCTTATGAAAACGCTCTGCTTTCGCTCGAAAGAGAAGCTCTCGGCAGGAGCTTTGACGAAATTATGAGCGACGGCGAAAAAATCTGGGAGGAATATCTTTCGAGAGTCATAATCGAAACGGACGATTCCGAAAAGATGAAAACCTTCTATTCCTGCATGTACAGAGCTTTTCTTTACCCCCACAGATGCTCCGAGATAAACGCCCGCGGCGAAGAGGAGCATTACTGCCCTCACGACGGCAAGGTTTATCCTGGAGTGAGATTTACCGACAACGGATTTTGGGACACTTACCGCACGGTTTATCCGTTTTTCTCCCTTGCCGCAAGGGACGAAATGAAGCTGATGCTCAAATCCTATATAAACGATTACAGAGAGTGCGGCTGGCTGCCGAGGTGGACTTCGGTCGGCGAGAGAGGCTGTATGCCTTCGACCCTGCTTGACGCCGTGATTTGCGACGCCGCGGTCAAAGGCCTTATCGAAAAGGATGATCTTGAAACCGCGCTCGAGGGTATGCTCAAGCACGCAACTACCGACGCGCCCTTTGATTATTTCGGCAGAAACGGCGCCGAAAGCTATTGCAGGCTCGGCTACGTGCCTTATGACGAGCAGAAAGAGAGCGTTAATCTGACCCTTGACGCCGCTTACGGCGACTGGTGCATTGCCCGCATCGCCGGTCTGCTCGGCAAAACGGATATTGAGAGCGAATACGACGCGAGAGCAAAGAATTACGCAAACCTTTTTGACAAAGACTTCGGGCTTATGAGAGCCAGAAATTCCGCCGGAGATTTCAGACCCGATTTCACGCCCATAGGATGGGGCAGGGATTACACCGAGGGCAGCGCGTGGCAAAATTCCTTTGCCGTGCCTCACGATATGGAGGGTCTCGCCGATCTTTACGGCGGCAAAGAAATGCTGCTCAAAAAGATTGACGAGCTGTTTGAAACCAAGCCCGATTACGAGGTAGTCGGCTACTCCGCGGAAATTCACGAAATAACCGAAATGGCGGCTGCCGATTTCGGCCAGTGCGCGATTTCAAATCAGCCGAGCTTCCACATTCCCTATATTTATTCCGAGCTCGGCGAAACCGAAAAAACCGCCTATTGGGTCAAAAAGCTGTGCGACGAGGCGTTTTCTTACAAGGACGACGGCTTCCCCGGCGACGAGGATAACGGCACAATGGCTTTGTGGTACGTTTTCAGCGTGCTCGGCTTTTATCCTTTCTGCCCCGGCAGACCCGATTTTGTGAAGGGAGTAAAGCAAGCAGATAAGGCTTACATCCTCGGCAAAGAGGTCGATATTGACAAATTTGAAGGCAATAAAATACCTTATTCGGAGCTGATATAATGAAAAAGAAACTGCTCAATGCAGACAAATACCCCGCAAAATGCGAATATTGCCTTAAAGGCAGACCGTCGCCCGACGGCGAAAACGTGCTTTGCGTTAAAAACGGAATCGTGCCCAAAAATTCAAGCTGCAGAGCTTATAAATACGACGTTATGAAGCGCCGTCCGGCAAAGCCCGCGGCTATTGAAAGCGTTGATCCGGAGGATTTTAAAATCTGATGAAGGTTGAAAAATATTTTGTTTGCGATAAGCTCCCCACCGCAAACTGCCATGCGACGACCCTTTTGCCGCTTGAAGACGGCAGAGTGGTGTTCGCCTGGTTCGGCGGCACCAAAGAGGGAAAAAGCGACGTTGACATCTGGTATGCCGTGAAGGACGGCGACGGCTTTTCCGCTCCCGAAAGGTTAAGCAGGGCAAAGAACACTCCTCACTGGAATCCCGTGCTTTTCCCGATGGATGACGGTAGAATTTGCCTTTTCTTCAAGGTGGGCAATAACATCCCTTATTGGAAAACTTACAGGGCGTTTTCGGGCGCCGATAAGATAGCGTTCGGCTCGCCCGAAGAGCTTGTGCCGGGCGATAGAAGCGGCGGCAGAGGTCCGGTCAAAAACAAATGCCTAAAGCTCAAAAGCGGCAGAGTGCTGGCTCCCGCTTCAACCGAGCATCACGGCTGGATTTGCTTTGCCGACATATCGGACGACGGCGGTCTGACTTTCAGAAAAAGCAAGAGAGTCAAAACCGAATACGAAACTCCGATTTTTAACTCTCTTAATAATTACTCAAAGAATAAAATCCCCATGATACAGCCAACCCTGTGGCAGAGCGAAGACGGCTCGGTGCATATGCTCACCCGCACTGCGGTAGGCAAAATTTACAGAAGCGACAGCCTTGACGAGGGCGAAACCTGGTGCGAGGCTTACCCCACCGACCTTCCGAATAACAACAGCGGCATTGACCTCGCGAGAGCCGATACGGGCGAAATATATCTCGTTTCAAACCCCGTGGGCAATAATTGGGGAGAGCGTTCTCCTCTTACCGTGCAGGTTTCGAGAGATGACGGAGCGAGTTTCGAGCATCTTGTAACTCTCGAGGAAGAAAACGAAGGCAGCGAATTTTCTTACCCTGCGGTAGTTTACAAAAACGGCGAGCTGCATATTTCTTACACTTACGAAAGAGTAAACGTTGCCTACGTCAAAATAACGCTTTGATTTTCTTAATAAATTCTTAACCGGATTTTTCGTCCGACATAATTGAAAATGCGAAAAAAGTATGATAAAATTAAAAAAACGATAAAGAGAGGTAGTTTAAAATGATTTGCCCTTCCTGCGGAAAGACCATACTTGACACGTCAAAATTCTGCCCGTTCTGCGGCGTAAGCAACGCGGCGGCAGCGGCGGAAGCTCCTGCCGATGCCGGAGCTGCTCAGCCTCAGCCCGATTACACTCAGAACGCAAACCAAAATTATCAGCAGCCCTATCAGCAGAATTATCAGCCCTACGGCGCGTATAACGCCCCGGCTCCCGAGGTCGCGCCCGAAACCACAAAGCCCCGTTCGGCTTACTGGGCGGCGGTGCTCCACGTTTTTGCGGGCCTGCTCGGCTTCGGATATTACTACAGAGGCATGAAAGAAAAAGCCAAAAACTGCATCATCTGCTTCATAGTAGGCGCTGTTCTTTCCCCGCTTTTCGGCATAGGAGCAATAGTGCTTTGCGTTTGCCAGATAATCAATCTCGTTGAAGCCGTCAAGCTCTTTAAAGGCGACTATCAATACGACGCTTACGGCAGAACGCTCTATCAGGAATTCTGATAATAATTCAAAACAAAAAAGGCTTTATCCGACCGTTTCAGCCGGGTAAAGCCTTTGTCTTTTTATTCGGTTCAGACGGTTTTTGCTTTATTTTTCTCTTTCTTGCCCGAGTTTATTATGTGCAAAGCGGTGTCGGCGGCAAGCAGAACGGCGCTGATTATCAGCAAAATCTGCTCCGGCTTTTTCTTTGACTTTATTTCGTTTGAAACCGCGAACACTCCCGCGGCGGCGGAGATGAGATCCGTCAATATCTTTTCCATAATGTTTCTCCTTCCCGTGATTTACTATATTGCTCATTATATCACACGCAATACGATATGACAACGGGTTTTTGAATATGAATTTAAAGAATGAACGATGCAAAGCCCGAATTCCGCCGCTTGAGAGCGGAGGAAAAGCGAAGAACGGGGAGTGAGAAGCGCGCTTTTTGCCGTTTTGACAGAAAGTGCGGGAAAGCGATTGAAATATCAAATGGTTCATGATACAATGACAGATAATCCGTGTAAAATCTCAGCGCGGTATTCAGTTCAGAATCCGGGCGGCAAACATCATCAAAGAATATATGAAAAAAGCTTTTATGTTTGTTGGTGAACTCCCTTTTTGACTAAATGATTGTTGCTTGATAATCTCGCTACATAAATGTATAATATGCAGCGAAAAAGTAAGGCGATTTTATGAAAACCGCAATTCTTCCGGAACTCATAGTATTTGTCACCTGTTTAATATTCAGTAACGCACTCGTGGCATTAGGTACAGCGTGCGGTTGGAAAAAATATGTTGACGAACTCGATCGGCTGCACACCGAGTTTGTTGAGCAGACCAAAGCTGAGCTTGAAAAGCTGTATAAACAGGTCGATGCGATAACACAAGAGCCTGATGATTTAAAATAGGCAAAAAGAAAAAGAATTGGCGACTGATTTTTTCAGCCGCCTCTTTTTGCACAAAAATGTTTTTAAATTTGTTTTACTTTTGTTTTACTTTTATCGGAAATTATAGGCTATTATTGCCAATAAGAAAAATGGCGCAACGTGAAAAAAGCAAAGAAAAAGAGCCCGCAATCCCTTATGTAGTAAGGGTTTGCAAGCTCTGTAATCTGGTGATCCACCGGGGACTCGAACCCCGGACACCTTGATTAAAAGTCAAGTGCTCTACCGCCTGAGCTAGTGGATCATATTTTCTTTTTGCGCCGCTTCGGTCACGACGCTAAAACATAATATATTATTTATCGCGAATTGTCAAGAGTTTTTCAAAAAAGATTGTCTTTAATCCGCTAAAAAAAGATTGCGGATGAGGGCATTTTTTTATTGAATTATATTTTTTACTGTGATAAACTGTATATACAGTTTACATAACGAAAGGATGACTGTGTATGAACCAGCTTAAGGTCGGAATCATCGGCGCAGGCCGTATCGGTTCTCTCCACGCAAAGTCAATAGCTTACAACGTCCCCACAGCCAAGGTTGTCGGAATTACCGACGTTTTCAAAGCCAACGCCGAAAAGGTTGCGGCTGAGCTCGGCATCCCCAGGGTTTATGACGATTATAAGCAGATGCTTGCCGACCCCGAGGTAGAGGC
The DNA here is from genome assembly GCA_905235625.1 of uncultured Clostridia bacterium. Lineage (GTDB taxonomy): Bacteria > Bacillota > Clostridia > Oscillospirales > Acutalibacteraceae > CAG-177. The sequence continues at coordinate 10,083 of CAJOLX010000024.1, read as the reverse complement.
AGTTCTCGTTTGCTCCTCCACCGACACTCACGCGGATATAGCCATTGAGGCGGCAAAGGCGGGCAAACACATTTTCTGCGAAAAGCCCGTTGACCTTACCCCCGAAAAGGTTAAGGCCGTTATAGCTGCCGTTAAAGAAGCCGGAGTTAAGCTCCAGGTAGGCTTCAATCGCCGTTTTGACCACAACTTCGCAAACGTTAAGCAGATGGTAAACGACGGCAAGATAGGCAAGGTTGAAATCGTTAAGATCACTTCCCGCGACCCCGCTCCGCCGCCGGCAGAGTATTCGGCAGTCAGCGGAGGAATGTTCCTCGACATGACCATTCACGATTTCGATATGGCTCGTTTCCTTGCGGGCAGCGAGGTAACCGAGGTTTACGCGAACGCGACCTGCCTTGTTGACCCCGCTATAGGCGAAGCAGGCGACGTTGACACAGCAGTCATCTCTCTTAAATTTGCAAACGGCGCGGTAGGCGTTATCGACAATTCAAGGCGCGCGGCTTACGGCTACGACCAGAGAATCGAAGTGTTCGGCAGCAAGGGCGCCGCAGTCGCTTCAAACGACACTCCCACCAACGTCGTATTCATGGGCGAGGAAGGTGTTGTAGGCGACAAGCCTCTCTATTTCTTCCTTGAAAGATACATGCAGTCATTCAGAGACGAAATGCTTCAGTTCGTTGACGCGGTTCTCAATGACAAGCCCACTCCCACAACGGGTGAGGACGGCCTTAACTCCATTCTTGTTGCTCTCGCGGCGAAGCAGTCTGTTGCCGAGGGCAGACCCGTTAAGCTTTAAAAAGCAGCCTGTAAGGCTTAATCCGGTGCCCCGCAAAGCTTTATGCGGGGCGCTGTGAGTATAGCGCTGCGGTGGCATATTATGAAATTTCTTTTATTTTTGCTCGTTTTTGTGCTTTGCCTCATAGCTCTTGCCGTTATTTTGCTCGTTTACGCTCTGGCTGTCGGCGCTCGCGTGCCGAAAAGGCTGCGTGATATTCCGCAAAACGAGGGCAGAATTTTCGCGAAAGGCAGGGCTCAGATAGGAGCTCACAGAGCGGGCGCCGGCATAGCGCCCGAAAACACTCCCATGGCGTTTGACCTTTGCCTTAACGCAAAGGATTTTTCCGTTGACGAGCTTGAATTTGATTTGCACATAACGGGCGACGGCAAACTGATAGTTCTTCACGACCCGTCGCTGGACCGCACCACCGACGCCGTTGAAAAATACGGCAAAACGAAGGTGCTGCCGTCCGACCTTACCTATGAGCAGATTTCACAGCTCAATCCCGGCGAGGGATTTGTGACGGACAGCGGCGAAACGCCGTATAAGGGGCTCAGAGGCGGCGATATTCCCGAGTCGCTCAGGATCCCCCTGCTTGAGGAGATAATTGACAAAATCGAGGCTCACGGCGAATATCTCTACAGCATTGATATTAAAGACAGCGGAGAGGCGGGCAAAAAAGCCGCCGACCTGCTCATAGAGCTTATCAACGCGAAGGGAATTGCTGACAGAGTGATCGTCGCTTCCTTCAACAACGACATCATTCGCTATCTCACCCGTGAGCATCCCGACACGCAGAGGTCAATGGGCGTTTTTGAAGGCGTTCTCTTCTATTTCGCCTGCGCGTTCAATTTAAAGCTCAATCCCGCCAAGCTGCCGTTTAAAGCGGTTCAGCTGCCCGCAAACCAGTTTAAAATCATAAGGTGCGGCACGGAGAGATTTATCCGCTATTGCCATTCTCTCGGCATTGCGGTGCAATATTGGACGATAGACGACCCTGCGGAGATTAAAAGGCTCAGCGACATCGGCGCGGATTGCATTATTACAAACGTGCCGGATAAAATGTATTCTTTAGTCAACTCATAAAAAGGAGAGAGAAATTTATGAAGCATCTTAAAAAGATCATTGCCGTTCTTATGTGTGTTTCGATAATTTCCGGCGCTTGCTTTATAATGTCGAGCGCAGAGGGCGACAGTGAAGAATTCGTTTCCGAGGCGGAATATCCCATCGTTTTCGTTACGGGTATCGGCCAGTCCTACAGCTACCTTTACGCTAACGAAGAAGACGCGAAAGCGGACGTTGCGGATAATGAAACCGACAGAGCCATCGCAAGATGGAACCTTTTCTGCAACGATTTCAGCTTCCTCTGGAAAGAGCCTTCAACTTACGTTTATCTGTTCTCGCTCGTAGGCGGGCTCCTCGGTTCGCTCATTACGGGGCGCAACCTCATCAGCAGACGCACTGCTGACAAGTTTGTGCAGTCGATGTTCAGATACAACATAATCGACGAAGAGGGCAAGCTGCCTCCGGTAGTCGTAACTCCCAGATGTTATTATCCCGTTTCTCAATACACCGAGGAGCAGAGAGATAATTTCTACAGAAGCATTCCCTGCGCGGACGTTACTCAGGGCGTTGGCGAGGATATGCTTTACTGCTTCAACTATTCGGCGTTTTCATTCACCTTTGATGATTCCGACGCTCTTGATGATTTCATTGATAACTGCGTGCTGCCTCAGACCGGCTGCGACAAGGTCGTGCTCGTGCCCATGAGCATGGGCGCAAGCGTTGTCAGCGCTTATCTTCACGATTACGGCGAAAAGGGCAAGGTTGACAAGGTTGTAAGCATTGTCGGCGCGTGGAACGGCAGCGACGTTATCGCCGACCTCATAGAGCTCAAATATTCGCCCGAGGCGCCCGACAGGCTTTATAACGGCATCGTTGCCGACCTCATCGGTGAGCCCTGGGGTTATGTTGTGAACCTCGTGCTCAGACTCTTCCCCAAAGCAACTCTCAGAAGCATCATTGACGAGCTGCTTGACTCCGTTGTTGAAAATCTCGTTGAGAAATCCCCCTCGCTGTTCGGCATCGTTCCCGCGGAAAGATACCCCGCAATCCGCGCCGCAAGGCTTGAGGGCAAGCCCGAAAAGGCTTACATCATGGAGCAGACCGACAGATATTATGAGGTGCAGACGAGCCTGCAAGACACGCTCACAAACCTTTATGAGAATTACGGCGTTGATTTCTTCTATATCGCCGGCTACGGCTTCTCATACGGCGAATACAGCAGCGACTATGAGTTCTTTGATTTCCTTGAGAAGTCGGACACCACAAACTCCGATGAAATCATAGAAATATCCTCAACCGCCACCGGCGCGACCTACGTTACAAAGGGAACGCAGTTTGACGAGGACTATCTTGCCTCTCATGACGGCAAGTATATTTCCCCCGACAAGTCGGTTGACCTTTCAACCTGCTTCTTCCCCGACAGAGTTTGGCTCTTCTATCAGCAGAAGCATGAGCTTGAATACAACAACACCGCTATAAGGCTTGCCGTCGACCTTGCCTGCGGCAAGATTACGGGCGTTGACGACCCCAACAACGTTTATCCGCGCTTCAACGGCTCAAGAGACTTAAAGAGGCTCAAGAGAAACTACATCCCCGACCTTGAGCAGTGGCTTGAAAACAACACTCCCACCGAGGAGCAGCAGGCGCTCATTGACGCGAACACCGCAAGCGTAAACGAGATGATGGACAGAATCATCAACGACCGCGAAGCGGATGACGCCGTTATAGCGGCTTATCGCGCAATGCTCGTTGAGCTGGGCGTTTACGAGCCCGACGCTGAGGAGAGCGATTCCTTCTTCACAAGGTCCATGAGAAACCTTAACGACAGAGTTTATGACACCGTCGGAGCGAAGGGATATATCGACGCCCTCCTGCGCCGCTGATTCACGCCGGCACTTTAGCAAAGCAATAACTGTATAAACATTATAAATATTTCGGCAGAGCGCGGAAATCAAAATCCGCGCTCTGTTGCATTTTTAAAATTATACGCATTGTCGTAAAAAAAGACCTCATTCCGAAGAATGAAGTCTTAGCTTTTAAGAAGCTCCGATATTTTATCGACGATCTGTTTTGCCGCGTCATAGCATTCGTCGGCGTCGCTTTTTTCAAATGAAGAAAGCATATCATAGTCGCCCGACGTTCGGTCTTCCGAAAGAGTGCCGATAAGATAAGAAAACTCTTTCGGAACAATGCCCGTTTTTACATAGTTCATACGGAAGCAGGAAATAACAGCGGAGTGCTTTGAAAAATCGTCATAACCGTCATTGAGTTCAATCGCTTTAATGGCATAGAACGCCGCATAATATGAGCGGTTGATCGCCGTGAACCAATCTTCATTCTCAATGTATCCGGGAATATATGACAGGGTCTTTTTTGCTCTTGACAAGAAAAACCCCACCATTGTTTCTCTCGCGTCAGGCAATCAGCACACCCTCTCTCTCGATGTTTTTATAAATCGGCAAAACGTTTTTAAACTTATCATAGCTTTCCTTGTCCGTCAGCTGAACGGATACCGTTACGCCGTATTGCAGAGAAAGGTCGCTTGCGCATTTGGTAAAAGCCCGGCGGTATTTCGGCAAGTCAATGCGTTCGCATGCGATTCTTACGATAATATCTATGTCGGATTCATCATCATAATCGCCGCGCGCATAGGAGCCGTAAAGAATGACTGCATCGAGCTTGTCGCTGAGAAGCGCGCTTGCTTCTTTGGCAACAGACTCCGTAATCAGATGTAATTGATTTTGCGTGCACATAGACTCACCGCCTTTCTGCTTATATTCTATATGAAAACGAAAAAATATGCAAGATAAATATTTCAGTGATGAGCCGACAGAGTAGAAAGACCGCTCAGGGAGTTGGCATTACGCTGCGATTTTTGAAAATTCCTATTGATTTTTGCAAAATACGGTGATATAATGAAGTTGATGGACAGAATGTCCAAAGGATGACACGGCGCCGCGCGGCGGCAAAGGAGGCTTTTTAAATGGCGGAAACATCTTATGAGCTCAAGAAAAAAATAGTGAAATACGCCAACAGATATTTCAGGGCGAGGGGATATTCTCCCTCCGTGAGAGAAATTGCGGCGGAGCTCGGCATAAGCAAATCCACGGTTCACAATTATCTTGTTGAAATGAATGACGACGGAATGGTCGAATATAACGGCAAAGACATCGTGACCTATCAGTTCACGCACTGCTGCATGAGCTATTTTTCCGCGCCCGTTATCGGCAACATCAACTGCGGCAATCCCGAGGAAGAGGAGCAGGAGGTCAGAGAATACGTTCGCCTGCCGGAGTCGATTTTCGGCCACGGCGAGTTTTATATTCTCGTCGCTTCGGGCGATTCAATGACTGACGCCGGCATAGACCCGGGCGACTACGTCGTAATAGAGAAAACGTCCGAATGCAAGATCGGCGACATCATTGTGGCGATGAGCGGCGAAAACGAAAACACTCTCAAGTGCTACACCGGTGTTCACGGCGGCAAAGCGATACTTGAATATATGAATGAAAAAAATCATCCGGGCGAGTATATAGCCGTTGACACGCTCGTCGTTCAGGGCGTTGCGCGCACGGTCATAAAGAAAGCAAAGAGTAAGCTGCCGGGAGATTACTTATTTAGATCTGCTTAAGTTTTATATGTAAGCAAAACAGGGCGCGGATTTTGAAGATCCGCGCCTTTCGCAGTGATTTGTTGTTTTCAGGCCGACTTCTTCAATTATTCATTGATTATCATTTTCTCATGCTGTATAATGTTTTAAAATGGTTTTAAATAAAAGCGGAGGGGTCGAAGGTGAAAAGACTTATAGCTACCGATTATGACGGCACGTTTTCGCGCGGCGGCATATCGGAATTTGACATAGAAGCCGTGAAAAAATGGAGAGAGGCGGGCAACTATTTCGGCTTCGTCACCGGCAGAGGCACCGATTTCTTTGATTTGTGCCGTGAAAAGGGGATAGAAACGGATTATTTTCTTGTTTACAACGGCTCCATGCTCGCGCTCGGCGACGGCACTCCCGTGAAGGAATATTTTATCCCCGCGGGCGTCTTTTCGCGCCTTTCCGATTTTTTTGCCCGCGTGCCGGACGTCAGGTATTACGACAAGCCGAGCGGCGAGGATTTTTATCATCATTTTTACGCGAGCTTTGACTGCGCCGAAAGAGCGCTCGAGGTCGGCAAAGAAGCAAACGCTATTTTCGGCGAAGAGGTTACGGCTTTTGTAAACGGGCCGCACGTGAATATCGGCGTAAAGGGCAGCGGCAAGGCTCAGGGCGTTTTTGACGCTCTCGAATATTTCGGCTTGCCCGATGACGCCGCCGCGGTATTCGGCGACGATTATAACGACCTTGAGATGATAACCGCCCATAATGGCTGGGCTGTGTCATCAGCGCGCGAAGAGGTGCTGAAAGTCGCTCCTCACGTGTGCGGCAGCGTCGGCGAAGCGGCGCTTATGCTGCTTGAGCAAAATTCCAAGCTTTAAGCGGCAAAAATAAAGAGTTTATTATTTTAAAAAAGTATGCTATAATACTTCGGTGTTAAATCTTCGGAAAGGCGGTGTCTTATGGATCATTTTGAGCTTGTTGCTCCGTATAAGCCTATGGGCGACCAGCCTCAGGCCATAAGCGAGCTTACCGAGGGGCTTAACAGAGGCTTCAGAGAGCAGACTCTTCTCGGCGTTACCGGCTCGGGCAAAACCTTCACAATGGCGAATATCATTGCGAACGTCAACAGACCCACGCTCGTGCTCGCTCACAACAAAACGCTTGCCGCTCAGCTTTGCGGCGAGTTTAAGGAGTTTTTCCCGAATAACGCAGTTGAATATTTCGTTTCTTATTACGATTATTACCAGCCCGAGGCGTATATTCCCACAACCGACACTTACATTGAAAAAGACTCCGCGATAAACGACGAAATAGATAAGCTGAGGCACTCCGCGACCTCCGCTCTCTCCGAAAGGCGGGACGTGATAATAGTTGCCTCGGTTTCGTGCATTTACACCTTGGGCGACCCCATAGATTACCGCAGCATGGTTATTTCGCTTCGCACCGGCATGGAAAAAAACAGGGACGACCTCATCGCAAAGCTCATTGCGATACAGTATGAGAGAAACGACATTGAATTCAGCCGCAATAAGTTCAGAGTAAGGGGCGACGTTGTTGAGGTGTTCCCCGTTTATTCAAACGAAAGCGCAATAAGAATTGAATTTTTCGGCGACGAAATAGACAGAATAAGCGAGATAAATCCTCTTACCGGGCAGGTGAAAAACAACCTGTCGCACATCGCGATTTACCCTGCTTCTCACTACGTTATCGCTCAGGATAAAATGGAGCGCTCCATTACGGAAATTTACGCCGAAATGGAAGAAAGAGTTAAATATTTTGAAAAGAACGGCAAGCTGCTCGAGGCGCAGAGAATAAGAGAGCGCACGCAATACGATATGGAAATGCTGCGCGAAACGGGCTTTTGCAAGGGCATAGAAAACTATTCGAGAGTTATGAGCGGCCGCGCGCCGGGCTCCGCTCCGTTCACTTTGCTCAATTATTTTCCGGATGATTACATCCTTTTTGTGGACGAATCCCACGTCACCCTGCCGCAGGTGAGAGCCATGCACGGCGGCGACAGAGCGAGAAAAGAGAGCCTTGTGAAATTCGGCTTCCGCCTGCCCTCGGCGTTTGACAACAGGCCCCTTACTTTCGATGAATTTTATGAAAGAACGGGGCAAAAGATATTCGTTTCGGCAACGCCCGGAGAATTTGAGAGAGAGAAGAGCGCGCGCATATCAGAGCAGGTAATAAGGCCTACCGGCCTGCTCGACCCCGAAATATCGGTAAGACCGGTCGAGGGTCAGATAGACGACCTTGTGTCCGAAATAAATATGAGGGTCGACAAGCATCAAAGAGTGCTCGTCACAACGCTCACCAAAAAAATGGCGGAGGATCTGACGGATTACCTTGCCGACCTCGGCATAAAGGTGCGCTATATGCACCACGATATTGACACGATTGAGAGAATGGAAATCATAAGAGATTTGCGCCTTGGAGAGTTTGACGTGCTCGTGGGCATAAACCTTTTGCGCGAAGGGCTCGACATTCCCGAGGTTTCTCTCGTCGCCATTCTCGACGCCGATAAAGAGGGCTTTTTGAGAAGCGAAACCTCGCTCATTCAAACGGTCGGCAGAGCCGCAAGAAACGCGGAAGGCACGGTCATAATGTATGCCGACAGCGTTACTCCCTCAATGGAAAGCGCCATAACCGAAACGGCAAGGCGCCGCGAAAAGCAGCAGAAATTCAACGAGGAAAACGGCATAGTTCCCAAGACCATCACCAAAGACGTAAGAGAAATTATCGAAATATCTCAAAAGACCGATGACGATTCCAAGGCTTATGCCCGCATGAGCAGGGCTGAAAGAGAAGCGCTCATCGCGAAGCTCACCGCCGAAATGAAGGCGGCGGCAAAGATACTTGAATTTGAGCACGCCGCTTACCTGAGAGACAGGATAGACAAAATCAAAAGCGCGGGCAGGCGTTAAACCGGAGAATTATTTATGACGAATGAAAACATAATCGTAAAAGGGGCAAAGGAGCATAACCTCAAAAATGTTGACGTTACTCTGCCGCGCGACAGGCTCGTGGTGTTCACGGGGCTTTCGGGCAGCGGCAAATCCTCCCTTGCTTTTGACACAATATACGCCGAGGGCAGAAGAAGATACGTGGAGTCCCTCTCGTCTTACGCCAGGCAGTTTCTCGGCAGAATGGACAAGCCCAACGTTGAGAGCATTGACGGGCTCTCGCCCGCTATTTCCATAGACCAGAAATCCACCTCGAGAAACCCGAGGTCAACCGTCGGCACGGTTACAGAAATTTACGATTACCTGCGCCTGCTCTACGCGAGAATAGGCGTGCCTCACTGCCCCGTCTGCGGCAGGGAAATAGTGCGCCAGACCATTGACGACATAGCCGTTAAAATTCTCGAAAAGCCCGAAGGGGCAAGGCTTCAGATACTTGCGCCGATAGCGAGAGGCAAAAAGGGCAGATTTGAAAAAGAGCTTGAAAAAATACGTAAAAGCGGCTTCGCGAGGGTGAGGATAGACGGCATAATATACGACCTTTCCGAAGATATACAGCTCGAAAAAAACGTTAAGCACAACATCGAAGCGGTCGTTGACCGCCTTGTGATAAAGGACGGCATACGCTCAAGGCTTACCGATTCGCTCGAAACGGCGGCGAAACTTTCCGACGGGCTCATCATAGCGGCGTTTGAAGAAAACGAAGAGATGTTTTCTCTCAATTACGCCTGCCCGGAGCACGGCGTGAGCATAGAGGAGCTCGAGCCCCGCTCGTTTTCCTTCAATAATCCGTTCGGCGCCTGCCCCAAATGCTCCGGCCTCGGCGACTTTATGACGGTTGACCCCGATTTGATAGTGCCCGACCCGTCTCTTTCGATAAGGCGGGGAGCGATAAAAGCGTCCGGATGGGATGTTTCCGGCTCCATTGCGAAAATGTATTTTGATGGGCTCGGCAAAGAATACGGCTTCACGCTTGACACTCCGTTCAAGGAGCTTTCAAAAGACGCCGTTAAAGCGATTTTTTACGGCACGGGCGGCAAGAAGCTCGAGCTTGAGCGCCCCGCTCTATACGGCAGCGGCAATATGAATTATTCGGCGGATTTCGAGGGGGTTATCACCAACCTCGAGCGCCGTTATGCCGAAACGAACAGCGAATGGTCACGCTCCGAGATAGAGGCGTATATGAACAGAACCGTCTGCCCCGAATGCGGCGGAGCGAGGCTGCGCAAAGAGGCGCTTTGCGTAACGGTCGGCGGGCTTAATATTCACGAGCTTACCTGCATGCCCGTTAACAAGGAGCTTGAGTTTATAAATTCTCTCGAGCTTACCGAAAGAGAGCATTTCATAGGCGACGAGATATTAAAAGAAATCCGCTCAAGGCTTGAATTTCTCACGAGCGTGGGGCTCGAATATCTGAGCCTCGGCAGGTCCGCCGCCACTCTTTCGGGCGGAGAAGCTCAGAGAATACGCCTTGCCACGCAGATAGGCTCATCCCTTATGGGCGTGCTTTACGTTTTGGACGAGCCGAGTATAGGCCTTCATCAGAGAGATAATCAGAAGCTGCTCGCGACCCTCAAAAATCTGAGAGACCTCGGCAACACGCTCATAGTAGTTGAGCACGATGAAGAAACGATACTCAGCGCCGATTACGTGGTTGACGTGGGCCCCGGCGCAGG